>JAJZPA010000100.1 GCA_021811425.1 Bacillota bacterium
ATTTGAGTGGATTTTATCGGGATTAAACATATCATTATGCATACTGAGAATTATTCGTGAATGAGGAGCGGCTCTGCGGATTAATGGAATAAGACGAGGCCGGTTAAAGACATGAATGAGATCGAAGGAGTTTCCTTCAAGGAAATGAATAACCTCTCTAGCATAGATTTCGAAGAGTTGCTCGCTATCTATTCTAATATAGCGGATATTATTCTTATCTTCCTCTAGAGGTAAAGAAGGGTCTGTAGTTCCTAAGATCGTCAAGTTATGGTGTTTACTTAAGATTCCTGAGATTCCATCGATATAGGTTTGGATAGCTCCACCCCGTACAGGTGGGACCGGCAACTTTTCCGTACAAATCATCAGCACCTTTAATTTATGATCCTCATACTTTTGTAAGCGCTGGTCTCCTGGAAGACCTTTTTTCTTCGTAGAATTTTTGCTCTTTGTGAGATGAAGACTCTCTTGGATCTCCCCTGGATTTAAGGGAGAATTCTTTTTGATGAGCAATCTTGGTAATGTGCTGTCTTCCATGTTTGCTTTGGTTTGCATCATCTCAAGAATTTCTGGGTCAGTGATGATTACTGAACCATAGTTCCCTGTTGGGAACTTCTTTTTGTCTTGTTTAAGTTCGGCTAATGTCAGTCCTTTGGTCTTTTCTAACAGCAGGAGATGCTGAATAATCCTTTCCAAATCGCTACTCATAAAACGGACAGGATCGAAAAGCATCTCATTCATGCCTTTATAGAACTCATTGGGGAAGGCCAGATCATTCAGCAAGATCTCGTAAGTTTCTTCATCAAGCGGATTTGCTTGATGGTAGGCATCAACCATCCCTCGAATCCAAGTAATGTCCCATTTCCCCATGTCGTCCATCGTCCCTGAAATGAGCTTGCGCAGATCGCGAATCGGTAAATCGTAGGCTACGCCATCTAAATCGATTACCCAAAGACCGCCAGGACCAAGTTGTCCGTTAGACCATCCGTAGTCTTGGTGAACAAGTCCCCAGTGCTCTTCACCCTTCGAGACCATCTGAGCATAAGATGATTGCTCAAGAAAAGATAATGCCTCCAATGCCTGGCGCTCAAAGATCCCGATGCTAGAAAGAAGGGATCGACTACCCGGAAGTTCGTCGTAAGCTTTGGCGATATGACGAAACCAGTTGATTTTGCTGATAATTTCTCGATAGTAAGCAGGCCAACGAAACAATCGGGATGCTTTTTGGGAACCTATGGGTGGGATGTATCCCTGAGAATGCTTATGAAACTCCCCCAGACCATAACATAAAATGCGAGCACCCTCAAGATCCTTACTTGCCGGAGTCAGGGACTCAATCCAATCCGTGACAATCCATAATTTTCCGCCCTTTTCGACATAGAGGGCTCCTTCCTTGGTTCTTATTAATTCTGGAACCCTTCCTCCTTGTTTGACCAGATAGTCCTGTGCCCCGATGCTAAAGAGACTTCTGATGGGCTTACGGTGTAAAAGCTTCAAACTGCGGGGTCCTTTATCGGTTTCAATTTTCCAGATAGCCCCACCTTTGTCCGACTTGGCTGTGATTAACGTTTTGTTAAGGATAACCATGTCATAGCAAGTGATCACTTCCCGAGCCAATTCATCGATTTCTGGAGGAACGTACAAATCCAAATTAATAACTGAAGGCAAATCTTCATTATCCCACGGGTGGATCAGATATTCTGCCATCTCGCCGCCTCCGCTACTATTAGCTACACAATATAAACTATTCTGCTTCAGTGATGAATGTTAGCAGCTGCAAGTTGCCATGATCGTTAACTCACTTCATGATGCGCGAATACACTAGATCAATCGACATTGCATGAGAGTGGGTTGACTGACAGATGAGAATATGTGTCGTAGGGGCAGGCTATGTGGGGCTCACAACAGCAGCTACTTTAGCCGATTTTGGCCATGAAGTTCAATGTGTAGATATCGATCACGTGAAAATTGAGGGTCTAAGTCTTGGTTTTGTCCCTATCTATGAACCAGGACTTACAGAATTGATTGACAAGAATCGTAAAGATGGCCGACTCCGTTTTTCATCTCAGGTAAAAGAGAGCATCAGGGATTATCCAGTGATTCTGATTGCTGTTGGCACACCTCCTAAGGAAGATGGAAGCAGCAATCTGAGCAGTATTCACCAGGTCGTTGAAATCGTTGCCTCAACCATTCAGGAGTACAAAATCATCATTACCAAAAGTACGGTTCCACCAGGAACCAATGAATGGATTTATCAGAAACTTGTTGAGATGGGCTTAGACGAAGACCGATTCGATATCGTTTCTAATCCGGAATTCTTACGAGAAGGAACTGCATTATGGGATATATTGCACCCCAATAAAATTGTTTTTGGCACCAAGTCCGACCGCCCCATCAAAGTTCTCAAGAAGCTATATGCAAGGGGAAAAGCCCCCTATATTTTTACTAGTTTAACCGGAGCAGAACTGATCAAGTACGCCAGTAATGCTTTTCTGGCCACGAAGATTTCCTTCGCTAATGAAATGGCACGAATCTGTGATGCTTATGATGTGGATTATGCCGATATTGCTAAAGGGTTGGGGACAGATCCACGCATTGGCCGGCATTTCTTAAAGGCAGGACTGGGCTTTGGCGGCTCATGTCTTCCAAAAGATCTCAGTGCGCTGAAAGATTCTGCGACGCGGAAAAAAGTTGAGACCAAGCTGCTTGATGCAGTGATGGCGATCAATGATACGCAAATTGAGCACTATTTGAACAAACTGGGTACGGTATTGCCGGATTTGGCGGCTAAACAGATCACGGTTTGGGGTGTGACCTTTAAACCCGGTACAGATGATTCGCGTTTTTCTCCAGCCATTGCTCTTATTGAACAGCTTATCCAAAAAGGTTCTCATGTTCACACCTATGATCCGATGGTGCAACTTCAATTAGCAGATGTTTCTTCCTTCGCAGATCAGTATGAATCAGTCAACCATTCGGATGTTTTAATTATTGCTACTGAATGGGAGCAATTTCAGAAATGCAATTGGTCAGAAGTAAAATCGAGAATGAAGGGAGCGTTCATTCTTGATACAAGAAACTGTATTGATGGGAAAACCGTTAGACGTGAAGGATTCATTTATCTGGGGGTTGGGATATGATGAAAATATTAGTGACTGGGGCCGCTGGTTTTATTGGCTCACACCTTTGTGAACGATTGCTCCAAATGAAAGACATTGATGTCATCGGAATTGATGGATTGATCAATCCCTCCCTTAATCTGACGAAACAGAGGAATCTTAGAATGTTACTCCCAAATCCCCGTTTTCAATTTCATCAGGTTGACCTCCGGCAAGCTGATTTAAAGAGACTTCTAGACGGCGTTCAAGTGGTCTATCATTTAGCGGGTATGCCCGGTGTCCGCACAAGCTGGGGAACAGAGTTCCAAGCTTATGTCGATCACAATATCATGGCCACCCAGATATTATTAGAAGCGGTGCGTGAATGCCCACTCGAAAAGCTTATCTATGTTTCAACATCTTCGGTTTACGGTGAAAAAATGGGGAAAGTTGCCGAAGAGTCTATCCCCGCCCCTCTTTCCCCCTATGGGGTGAGTAAGCTTACGGGTGAATATTTGTGCAAGGTATATCACGTAAGCTACGGAATCCCCATCGTTGTTCTAAGATATTTCACGGTGTATGGACCAAGACAACGATCAGATATGGCATTTCATCGATTCATCAAGGGGATTCTTCAGCGTGAGCCAATCAAAATATATGGAGATGGGAAGCAAACGCGGGATTTCACCTTTATTGGGGATTGCGTGGAAGGAACGGTTGCCGCTCTTCAGGCAGATGGGGTGATCGGGGAAACGATCAATATCGGGGGTAAGGAGAGAGCTTCGATCCTTGAAGTCATAGCGTTCATAGAATATTTGCTTGGCGCTAAGGCGACTCTGGAATTTAGGGGACGGCTTAAGGGAGAGCCAAGGGATACTTGGGCCGATATAGCGAAGGCGCAAACGCTTTTGAATTATTGTCCGGCAACCAATCTCATAACAGGTCTGGAACAACAGATCAATGACATGAGCCCGAACTTCGATTTTCGGGCTCACCGATAGCTAAAGGTAACCATATAATATACAAGACATTCCACCGAATTAGCGATTAACTGTATAAAATTGTTTGGGGAATATGGTGAAGAAAGGTGAAAAAGATGGAGAAAGAAGACTTGCTGAAACAAGTTCAGGACGCACTGGCAAACGGAAAAGACCTTAGAAAAATCAAGGTGAAGTATCAAGATGGGGAAGTAATCAAGTTTGATTTTGACACGTATCAAGTTGAAGAAGAAGACGGCGAAGAAGAAGAGGACGAAGACGACGAGAAAGTTGACGAAGAGGACGAAGACGACGAGGACGAAGAAGACGACGACGAAGAAGACGAAGAAGACGAAGAAGACGACGGGGAAGTAGACGAAGAAGACGACGGGGAAGTAGACGAAGAAGACGAGGAAGAGAAAAAGGACGGACTAGATAATAACGGCACTAGTTCGCAGACAAGTTCTCAGATCAGTTATCAAACCATTCAGGCGGGTGGACGGAAGGTTAATGTAATTAATCGGTAGTAATGCATTCGAACCCGGTCATTACAGAAGATGTAGGGTGTGACCAGAACCTCTTTTGAAGACACAGACTAGCGAGAGGATGCCTCAAAATACTTTGAGACATCCTCCTGTTATATGTTTTCGGTTGGTTTCACTTGAGTTTGGAAATTGGGTACAAGTTCACGCAAGTATTTTATTAACTCGTCCGACAAATCATCATGCCGCAAGCCATATTCAATGTTGGCCTTAAGAAAACCAAGTCTGTCTCCTACATCATACCGGCGTCCTTCAAAATCATAGGCAATGATCTTCTGAACTTTGCTAAGTTCACGTAAACCATCAGTCAGTTGTATTTCTCCGCCCTTACCGGGCTGTAGGTTTTCTAAAATACCAAGAATCTCCGGATTTAAAATATAACGCCCCATAATCGCTAAACGTGTCACGGGGACATCTTTTACGTCAGGCTTTTCAATCAAATCACGGGCCCAATAAATACGCTCGCCGACCTTTTCCCCGTCGACAATACCATATTTTGAGGTATCCTCCAAAGAGACCTCCTGAACTCCCACAATGTTCTCTCCATAATTATTGTAAACATGAATCATTTGCTGCAGACAGGGTATCTTGGCATGAATGATATCATCCCCCAGCAGGACTGCGAAAGGTTCATCGCCGATGAACTTGCGTGCACAATAGATCGCATCCCCCAGTCCTAAAGCTTCCTTCTGGCGAACATAATAAATATTTGCCATCCGCGAAATATCCTGAACCATATTCAAGAACTCTTCCTTCTTGCTCCTTTTTAAGAACATCTCCAGTTCGATCGAACGGTCAAAATGGTCTTCTATTGCCCGTTTATTACGACCGGTTACGATGATGATGTCTTCTATTCCCGATTTAACAGCTTCTTCAACAATAAACTGGATAGCGGGTTTATCCACAATCGGTAACATTTCCTTAGGCTGAGCCTTTGTTGCCGGTAAGAAGCGCGTGCCAAGGCCTGCTGCCGGAATAACTACTTTGCGAATATTGTACATATTTCTCATCCTATCTAACAGTGGAGAGATTAGACATGATTAGCTGGTATAAACTATGCTACTAGTCTTAAAAGGTGCAAAGTAAGAAAGCATGACTCACTCCGGCCAGGAAGCCATCTCCTGCGTTGAGCAAGATGCGGTTTCCTAGATCATTTCTAAAATTGGCGCTTGACATAAATGGATCCAGACTCTATAATGGCATCAATTCAAACTAAACACATAGAATTAAATACTCTTATCAAGAGAGGCAGAGGGACTGGCCCGATGATGCCCGGCAACCGGTAGTTTTTACTACGAGGTGCTAATTCCTGCAGAACGCTTAGTTCTGAGAGATGAGAGAAGGCGCTGCTTTTAAGATCGCTTCTCTCTGAGGTGGTTTTTTTATTTTACTTAAATCAAGGAGGAGATTTAAATGACTCAACCAAGGCAATTCGGCTTCGAGACCATCGCGCTGCATGGGGGTCAAGTTCCTGAGCCCACAACGCTTTCAAGGGCAGTTCCCATCTATCAAACTTCTTCCTATGTGTTCCGAGACACGGATCATGCAGCCAATCTTTTCGGCCTCAAAGAATCGGGAAACATCTATACCCGCATCATGAACCCGACCCAAGATGTTTTCGAACAGCGGATGGCTCAACTCGAAGGCGGGGTAGGCGCTCTGGCGACGGCCTCCGGCCAGGCGGCTATCATGTATTCCATCTTAAACATCGCTCAGGCCGGAGATGAAATTGTGGCTTCCAGTTCCCTTTATGGTGGAACGTATACCCTATTTGCCAATACGCTGCCTAAACTAGGTATCACGTTCCACTTCGTTGAAGCTGACAGGCCTGAGGAATTTGAAGCAAACATCAACGATAGAACCAAAGCCCTTTATGTTGAGACAATTGGTAATCCGCGTATCAATGTTGCCGATCTGGAGACCATCGCTGCGATTGCCCATAGCCATGGAATTCCTTTAATCGTAGACAACACCTTTGCCTCGCCGTATCTCTGTCGGCCTTTTGAATATGGTGCAGATATTGTGGTTCATTCAGCGACCAAGTTTATCGGAGGACACGGTACTTCCATCGGTGGAATCATCGTCGATTCCGGCAAGTTTGACTGGAATAATGGCAAGTTTCCCGGCCTGTCCACCCCGGATCCCAGTTATCATGGCGTGGTGTATACTGAAGCCTGTGGACCTTTAGCCTATATTATCAAAGCCAGAGTGACGCTCCTGCGGGATACCGGTGCTGCCTTGTCGCCGTTCAATTCCTTTCTTTTTTTACAAGGCTTAGAGACACTGCCCCTCAGGATGGAGCGCCATGTCGAGAACGCTCAAAGAGTGGCAGAATTCTTAGTTCAACACGAACTGGTAACTTGGGTGAACTATCCAGGGCTTTCCGAGAACCCGTATCATGTCCTGGCCCAAAAATACTTGCCCAAGGGGCCTGGGTCTATTTTTACTTTTGGTCTTAAAGGCGGAGTCCAAGAAGGTGCCAAGTTCATCAATAGTCTCAAACTGTTTTCACACCTTGCCAACGTGGGCGATGCCAAGTCCTTGGTCATCCATCCGGCGAGCACAACCCATCAGCAGCTTGATGAAGCGGCCCAGCGGGAGGCCGGAGTGACCCCGGATATGATTCGTCTGTCGATTGGTTTAGAAACACTCCAGGATCTACTACATGATCTGGATCAAGCGCTTTACTTGAGCCAAATCTAGGCGCTGTCATAGGGGCCCGCCTTTGGCTAGTGTTATTTTACGAATGGAAACGGATGTTTAGGAATGCAATATTGATATATGGAACAAACTATAAATCAAAATTATAAGGGGGTAATTGAAAATGTCTAATGTAGAATTACTTACTGATGGAAGTCCTGAAGTACAGGAAATGTTCGCCCAGATTAAAGAAAAATTTGGGGAAGTAGCACCGCCTTTTCGGGCTATGGCCAATCACCCCGAATACCTAAAAATGGTGTTGAACAAAATGAATGTAGTCATGGGGTCCGATGCATTGGATCTTAAGACAAAGTTGGCCATTGCTTTTACGGTTTCCACTTTAAATAATTGTGAATTCTGCATTACGATGTACGCCAAACAACTGCATGAGGCCGGATTTACCGATCAACAGTTAGTGGAAATTCTCGCGGTGGTGGACTTGGTAGGGGCTATGAACCATTTTAATAACGGAATGTTGATTCGGCCTGGTAAGGTTTAACGGCTATGACTTGTCATAGAACTATGATCAAAGAAGTCTGGTCCTACAACCAGGAAATATACTGCGGTAGCAACTAAGAGCACTCCCAATGCCGGGCGCAAATGGCGTGTCAAGCGCCTAGGTCTTAACAACTTACGCACCCAGGGTGAGAAAGCGAGAGCTAACGGCAGGCTGTGACCTAGGCCAAAAAAACCTAAAGCCAAAGCCCCGAACAACTGTTGCCCGCTGGCCAAAGCAAAGGCACTTACTGCCAGGATTACCGGCATAGTACAAGGAGAGGGGGCCAGAGCAAAAACCGCTCCCATCACCCCGGGATTTAGACCTTCCTGGTTCATGATAAATTTGAACAACTGAGAAGGTCTAGGTCTGAAAACATAAAACCCGTGGATCGCAATGGGAAGTCTAACCTGCAACAAGATCAATCCAGTGATCAGATACAGAATCGCAAGGAATGTGGTCCAAAACCATCCTGGCAGTGTTAACACCTTACCAAGGCTAGCCGCCAACACACCTAAGAGCATTAAGGTAGCGGTGAACCCGCCGATAAACAAAAAGGACCGTTTTAACCCGCCTCGCCTGTTTCCCCCGATGACTAACGGTGCCATGGCTCCCATACACGGATTAATGGAAAGGGCTAGTCCTGCCCCAAACATAATCAGTAAGGAAAGCAAGGAACCTTGAGCCAAGCTGGAACTCAGATACTGGATTAGCCCCTCCATAATAAAGCCCCCTTTGTTAGTTTAAAAATTTCTATGACAAACCAGGGTTGTTTAGAATCTTAGAATCCAAGAAGCCAAACTTTGTTTTCAGTTTTTTGGAACAAATTCATCAGAAATTCATCAGAAATTCATAACCCGGACGAATTACTGCTTGATTTATATGATATAGGGGGCTATCCTATAATTGAAAACAATATTTAGTATTGCTAGACGCAAACTAGTTATGACTATCATATTATAGATTCCGGGCCGAAAACAGTGCTCCGAATTGAGGGAATGACCTGCATGCACTGTAAGATGTCGGTGGAAAAGGCTTTAAAAAATGTAGAGGGTGTGGAAAGCGCCAGCGTGGATTTGCTGCGCAAAGAGGCGATCATAACCGGTTCGGTGGCAAGGGGCATCTTGATCAAAGCTGTGGAAGATGCCGGTTATTCTGTACCTGCTTGACGGAGGACAGAACTCAGAGGTCGGAGAAACTCTCCGGTGGAGAATGCCGCTAGTAACTAAGAATCTGATGTTTCGCCGAGCGACGCGAATGCATCTATGTGTTCCGGAGATTGCCGGGTTGTAGTGCCTGATCGGGCTAGCCCATTGTAGTTTCTTTTTTTAGTAAAAAATTAGGGTAGTACCCTATAGTATGTGGGAATTGCCATTGGTTCCGGTACAGATGTTGCCAAAGAAACCGGGGATATTATCCTCATCAAGGACGATATCCGTGATGTGGTTGGAGCCATTGAAATCGGACGGGCCACCATGCGCAAGATCAAGCAGAACCTGGTCTGGGGGATCTGAGTTTTCATCCTGAGCATGATTGTCTCCATGCCGATCGTCATTCCGGTGGTGAAGAAAAAGATCATGGGTTAACAGAGTCCCTCGCTGAATTTTGTCCTTCATTTTATTCAGTTGTTTGAAAATAACCGTAGTCTCCTGAATCTGGATGAAATTGAGGAAGAAGTAGCTTCGGCTTGACCAAAAAGGAGTTGATGAGTATTGCGCAAACTCCTCAGGACGAGTGTTGTATTGAGTAGGAAAGTGGACGGGGAAGGAAGTCATGAGATGAATAACAACAATGTCTTTCATGGACACCTTAGGCTCATGAGTCCAATTGAAATGTGTTTATGCTTGGAGCGTGAAGAACTGATCCATGGTTTCCTTACCCTAGAGCCAGATGAACAAATGCGCTTCATACGTGAGTTCGATAATGAACTGGTCAACATCATTGAGCGTTATCAAGAGATCATAACAAGCAGTAAGTTACCTGAACTAAAAAAACGGGTTGTCGTTTCTACTAAGTGTTAATTTTATTTGAGGAAGGAGATTGGCCCATGGCGCAAATCTTGTTTACCATCGGCGGCTATCAGCAGCGTTCCTACGGAGTGATTGTCGCGTTGGCGATCCTGTTGGGCACTGTGGTGGCCTATTTCTTGACGAATGACAAAGCCTACCGTCAGCATTTACTTGATGTATTGCTTTACGGGGTGCTTGGTGCCGTCATTGGTGCCAGGCTATGGCAAGTGTTCTTTTATGAATGGCCCTATTATTCTCAGCATCCAGCCGAGATCCTTATGATCTGGCACGGGGGTTTGGCCATTCAAGGTTCGATCGTTGGAGCCGTTATTGTCGGCTTAATTTACACATGGAAGCAGCGGATTAGTTTCTGGCATCTTGCAGACATCGCTGCACCTGGGCTCATATTTGGACAGGCCATTGGCCGGATTGCCTGTTTCCTCAACGGCGACGCTTTTGGCAGTCCGACGAACTCTGCGTTTGGCTTGATTTATCCCCCAGGGACGCCTGCCTATGTCATTTACGGGAGCCAACCTTTGTGGCCGGCGGAGGTCTGGGAAGGACAATGGGACATGGTTGTCTTCGCTTTGGTTTTGCTCATGTCGCGTTGGCGTAAGTGGCCGCAAGGGATGGTATTCCTAGCGTATATTACACTTTATTCTTTAGGTAGGTTTAGCCTTGAGTTCTTGCGGGGGGACGGCCCACGCTACCTCTTCCATTGGACGGCGGCTCAATGGATCAGTGTTGCCATGATCGTTTTGGCGCTTAGCTATGCTCTGGTGGTGGCATTGAAGTCGCGTATGCGGCAGGCGCTCGAGGCATAGGTTAAAGGAATGTATGTTACAGATTTGTTATATGGCTAACTACGGGGAGGGAAATGAGCTATGTGGCAGTTTTTTAGTCAAAATTGGTGGATTTTCCTGTTTGTCATCATAATGTTTGCCATGCACCGGCCGGGAGGATCGGGTTGCTGTGGCGGAGGACACCAGCATGGGCAGCGGCGCAATGAGCACGAGCATGAATAGGCGATTTTCAGCCTAGGCACAAGAGATCATCAAGGAATTTGATATTACCAAACATCCGCAAACCATATTGTTCGATAAAATTGGCGAACCAGTTTTTAAGTTAGTGAGCTATGATAAAGACAAAGCGAAGGTCATCGAGGACGAAATTGTGAAATTGCTGAAGTGACTTTAGTCAAGTAGGTGTGAAAGGGGGAGCCATCATGGCGCCCCCTTGTCCTACATGAAACTTTCCGTTATACTGATCCTGATTTCAGAAAAAGAAAAACTGAATTAAACCAAGGTGAAAGAAGGGGAGAAGTAGACATGGGGCTAGGTACTACCATACGGGATTTCCGTAAGCAGAGAGGGTTGACGTTGCAAGCGTTATCAGACCAGTTAGGTGTGTCCTGTTCCTTTTTAAGCGCGGTGGAACGGGAAGTAAAAAAGCCCTCGGTGGCTATGGTAAAAAAGCTTTCCGATGTCCTAAACATTTCTCCCACCTATCTGTTTGGCGGAGGGTCGGACAAAGTTTACGGGGAAAAGATTCGGTTTATCAGAGTAGGCCGGAGCCTCAGCGTTGAAGAACTCGGTGAATTATCGGGTATACCCGTTGAAAACATCCAGGCTTATGAACGAGGAATCACCGAGCCGGATTTGGAAACATTGGAACGCCTGG
>JAJZPA010000101.1 GCA_021811425.1 Bacillota bacterium
ATTTGCTATAAAATTCGAAGTATAACACAACACTCCTCCTTGTATTGTCATAAGCTCAAGTTTTACACCCATAAAACAGCCAAAAGTGTGCTCCATGTCACGGTTAATCGATTAACACCATTATATAATTAAGCAAGAACCAGACGCCGGAATAGAGATAACCGGGGTTGTAAGTACCGTCTATCTTGAAGATAATATGCTCACTGAAGAGATCGCCCGAAAATGGTTTTCGTTGAACCAACAGGTTCAGTATTATCGCAATGAATTAGAAAAACGGGGCGGAGCGGTCAGCAGTTTTGACCATATTATCTCGGGAAATCCTAAGTTTAACAAGATGAAAAAGGACGCCCAACGCATTGCTCGCAGCAGTTCGACGGTCCTATTGATAAATGTCCAAGCTAAAAATGGACCTTTGAATCTCATGCTTTGCCAGGAAACATTCGTGAACTAGAAAACGCTATTGAGAGAGCTGCCAATTATGTCTGGGAAAGTGTAATACTCTTGGAAGCTCTGAGAAAAGCGCACGGAAACAAAAGTGCTGCGGATCGACTTCTCAAGATAAGTCGATCCGCGTTTTATGAAGAGTTAGCTAAATACGGGCTTTAAGGCCTGCACATTTTATCAAATTAAACCAGCTTCTTGTCCCCGATCCGGGCGGTCATCAGGCCTTTGGCCAGAAGTTCACCTTCTTTGCTTGCAACCTCGATCTCAATGTTACAGTGCTTCTTGGCTACGAGCAGGAGTTGAGCGGACACTCTAATTTCCCTACCCACTTCAATCTGCTGTAGTTGATAAAGCGTGAAGTTCTCCGTAATCGCATCCAGACGGTATTGTTTGCGCAAAGCAATATAGCCGACCATGTTCATCACCGTGACCAAAACACCGCAGCTCATCGAGCCGAATTCATTGTTCATGAAGCGGGTGATTTCCCCTTCAATGGTCAACTTCTCCGAATTCTCAACATAGCGAAAACCGCTGAGAATAAGGTTATCCACCGTTTCACCAAACTGGGGCTGCTTCTGTACTTGTTGATAAGCCTCGATCACGTCCTGCAGGCTGATGATTCCAATAAGCTTGCTCTGCTCGGTGACGACCGCATTCTCCCATCCTTCCCAGACCATGATCCGGGAAATGTGGGTCACAGAATCATCCCTACCCACCACAAAAGGTTGGGAATTCATTACTTCCGTGACCGGCGTCGAGCTTTCCGCTCCGGCCACTTCAACGGCGGTAATCAGACCCATTACATTCATATCCTGATCCACAACCGGGAAGCGGCTGTGACCACTCGACTGTGAAAGTTCATGCCAATCCCCGACCGTTGCTTTATCGGCTAGATACTGGACATCTCGAACCATCACATCTTCAACTAAAATCAATTCCTTTTCAATCAACCGATCATACAAAGCTCGATTGATCATTGTAGTTACAGCAAAGGTGTCGTACGGGGATTGGATGATTACTAACCCCTTTTCACGCGCGTAACGAACCACATCATCTTCGACTTCCAACCCTCCGGTGATAAGCAACGGCGCACCGTGCTCCAAAGCCAGCAACTGAGCATCATGGCGGTTGCCGACAATACACAAGGCATTTTCCTCCAGATATCGCTTCATCGGCTCCAGTTCCATGGCAGCGACGATAAACTTACTTGGCGATTGATCTAATTGTTCTAAGCCACAGGTCACGATCCCTTCCACTATCTGCGCGACTTCCTTCAGCGTGAGATCCTCGATCTGCCGTTCCTTAACCCCCTCAATCCGGATCGTACCGACCTTCGGGATAGAACGCACAAAGCCCTTGGCTTCCGCTTCTTTGATCGCTCTGTAAGCCGTCCCTTCGCTCACATCTAACTCTTTAGCGATAAAACGCACAGACACTTTGCTTCCGATAGCAAGGTTCTCGATAAAACTCAGAATTTGTTGATGTTTCGTTATCTGACTCAAAGAAAACGCTCCCCACTCGAATTAATACTTGTATTATAACACATTCCCCACCGGAGGGCATTATTATAGTTTCCTTTCTTTGCGCCTTCGCTGCGTCATGATCCCTCCGATGCGGCCCGCATCTCTCGCACTCAAAGAATGCCAGCCTTGCTCTTTCGCTTGCTCCAAGAGCCCAAGTTCGGCTGCAATTTCCATCTTCATAGGCTCAAGAGGATCCACTTTCTTGACGCGCGATTTGGCTGGTTTCGCTTGCTTCATTGCACTCCACCTCCGAGGTATCCGTAACTGTTAGCTTCATAATGCGGACATACCGCTCCCCGCTCCCCATGCCGATGTTCTAAGCGGCAACGGCCATCGACTGCGTACATACAACTAAATCGACATAGTCTTTCTGTCATACCTTCATCTCCTCAGTTTAAGTTTTACCGAATTGGCAAAAAAATATCCCGCCGGGAAGTCCCGGCGGGCAAGGATCCTTTAGTTTTTTCAGATGTCTAAATACTCCCCGGGCCTCAGCGGATAGCCCTTGGTTTCAGGGGTCTTCCGGCGCAAGGCACTCACAAACTCGTCCACGTCCTGTTCGATGAGCCCAAAGGTATTATAATGCATCGGAATCAGCATTTTCGGTCTCAAAAGGCGAGCGGCATAGACGGCATCCTCAGGCCCCATGACATAATTATCCCCAATCGGGAGCATGGCCAGCGCCAGCGGGTGTCTACGTCCGATCAGCTGCATGTCCCCAAACAAGCCCGTATCACCCGCGTGATAGAGCCATTTTCCGTCCATCTGCAGTAATATTCCGCAGGGTGATCCGGCATAAAGCATCTGGTCTGGCTCCTCTGGCGTTTCCAAGCCTGAGCCATGCCAAGCCTGGGTCAGCTTGACCGTGCCAAAGGAAAATTCGTGTTTTCCCCCAATATGCATGGCGTGAACCTTAGCCCCCAGGCGCTGGCAGTGCCAGGTCAGCTCATACGTACCAATGATCGGAGCTCCCGTACGTTTCGAGATCTCGATCCCATCTCCCAAGTGATCCCCATGACCATGGCTGACCAAAATGGCATCCAATTGGGTAAAGTCCTCTGGCAAAACATCAGCCAGCGGATTTTCCTTTAGAAAAGGATCGATCAGTACCTTTCCTTTTTCTCCTACAATCTCAAAACAGGAATGGCCATGAAAATACACACGCAACAAAAACACCCTCCAATTCAGAAGTCAGAAGTCAGAAGTCAGAAGTCGGAAGTCAGACGTATTCACGGAGGACTTCCCAGAACTCGGGATAGCTCAAGTTCATCTCCCAAATTGCCACACCCCTGATCCCCTTTCTACGCGCCAAATCGAGTTTCTCCCTGGTGCTCCGGGGATCTTCAAAATATACGGTATGCCTTCTCCCTCGGTTTTCATAGGTAAAATAAGTACTATGCTGATCATCATCCCAGCGCGAAGTGGCTCCAAAACGCTGGGCGACCTCCAGAGCCCGCCGGCGGCTAATCACTTGGGCTCCACCGCCCTCAGTCCAATCATACCCATAAAGGGGTAGTCCCATGTAGATTTTATTCGCTGGCATATTGGCAAGGGCATAATCCAATACCCGCGTCACCCAGCCTAACGAGGCCACCGAACCCGGAGAGCTTCCCGGCCAGTGTTCTTCATAAGTCATTAATACAATGGCATCGAGGTTTTGGCTGATGCTGTGGTAATCAAACGGCCCGGTCCAAGCTTTAGCAGGTTCATCTTTAAATTTAGCTGGGACATCCATACTCACAAAAAGGTTTTGCCGTTGGAAACGTTCCCCCCAGTTGTTAACAAAACGGGAAAAAAGCGTTCGGTCTTCCGGTCTGGCCCTTTCCAGATCCAGATTCACCCCATCACACTGATGACTTACTACATAGTCGCGAATATTTTGCCAAACTAAATCTGCAAATTGTGGTTCCCGAATCATCCGAGTCATTAATGGAGTGGAAAACTGCCCCTGGATGTTTAAATTACTGAACACTAGAAGCACTTTAATACCCATCGCATGGGCATCCCGTACTAGATTCTGGCTTAACGCCCCGCTCAAGCTTCCGTTTTCCCGAATCCCAATTTGAAACACAGCCAGGTAATCTAAGAGGCTCCCATATCGCCGTAAATAAGTATATCCTCTTGCCTGCTCGTTTAGACCATTATAAAAGCCTATAACATTCAATGCCACCATTCTTCCCCCCCTTTCCCACATGTTATGCATGGGTTAAAGGGAAGGTTAAAATCCGCCTCCCTATTTCGATTGGCGGCGGCTTAAAGCCGTGAGGAGTGCTGTCCGCCGTAATAAGATCGTCAACAAGAGCGTAAAATCAGCGACCAGCAACGCCAACGCGCCGGCCCAATATCCTGTCGCTCCCAAAACAGCAGTTAGCCCGAAACAAGCACTGATCCCGTACATCAAAATCACCGCTTGCCGCTGGCTCAGCCCCGCATCCAACAAGCGGTGGTGCAAGTGTCCCCGGTCTGCCAAAGAAATTGGCTGCCCGCGCAGCTTACGGCGAATGATGGCAAAGGTTAAATCCGTTAAGGGCATACCTAAAGCCAAGAGTGGAAACACCAACCCCAGGATCGTCGCGGTCTTGAGCAGCCCCGCAATAGAAATCCCGCCGATGATATAACCTAAAAACATGCTTCCCGAATCCCCCATAAAAACCCGGGCCGGATGAAAATTAAAAAAGAGAAATCCCAAAGATGCCCCAGCCAAGGCCAGAGTCAAATGCGCTGCCGGAACCTGATGGATTTGATTCGCTGACCAAAAGAGAATGAGTGCGGTACCAAAACAGATTCCCGCCGCTAAACCGTCCAGCCCATCCGAAATGTTCACGGTATTGACAAGTCCTATCACCCAGAACACGGCTAAGCCTAAACCCAATATTCCTAAATTGATGCTTCCGATAAGCGGCAAGGAGATCTGATCCATCGAAAAGCCGAAAAACAGCAAAACACTCGCTGCGATCACCTGCCAAATGAGCTTCGTCAGCGGTCGCATTCCTTTGACATCATCCCATATGCCAACCAACAGAATAAGCGTACTCCCATAAAACAAACCCCAAAGCGTGTTATCCCACAGTCGCGTTGCCAGGGCTGCGGTCCAAAAAGCGAGATAAATGGCTACTCCGCCAAGCCTGGGAATCGGACGTTTATGAACTCTGCGTCCCCCCGGGTAATCAATCGCACCCAGTTTTTGCGCCAGACTCATCGAAAGGGGAGTCCCTATCACTGCTATCGTAAGCGCAATCGTAAAGGTTATCAGATAACTCATCCTACTCCTCCGCACCCCGGCCACGTCCACGTTCACGCAGCATGGTCGGCTTTCTCAACGCAATACATGAACAACCGAAGGCCAGGGGAATCTTGCGCAGGGCGTTAAGTAGAATTCTCCCGGAGGCCACTGCCTCGTGCTGAAAAATGTCCGCTAGCTCTGCATGTTCCCAATCCTTGACGATCCCTTCAGCATGATTAACGACAAGCTGAACGCTCGCATAGTGAGCCCCAATCTCACGAGCCAAATACACCTCCGGAACAACCGACTGGCCCACAATATCCGCCCCTAGCTGCTTAAACATCTGTACTTCAGCCGGGCTTTCAAAGTGGCGGCCGTCCGTACAGGCGTACACCCCTCGCAAAAACACGTAAGTTTCCGGAAGATTCTCGCGCACGCTTTCATACAGAGCTTGGGATAGATCAGGACAAAACGGCTGGCGCATCGTTAGGAGATAGGGCAGTCCTAAACTCACATCTTTGCGCACCGTGAAATCCAAATAGTCGGTCGGAATCACCACATCCCGAGGCTTCAATAGATGATTGATCCCGCCCACACCCCCTTCAGTGAGGACAACCTTAACTCCCGCCTCGTGAAATACCCAAAAAATCTGCCGCGAGGCATCCGCACGACTCACGCCTTGCCTCCAGCCATGCATTCGACAGGTGAGGGCCTCTTTTTCGGCATATCTGAACAGCGTAAACTCAGGCGAATCCCCATAAGGTGTTTTAAAAATGAGCCCTTCAGACCGCACTTCCACACCCGGATCCCCCAGATCGCGCGGAAACAAAATGGCATTCGTGCTGGAACCACCGATCAGTCCGACATCAACCTTCGGTATCATGCTTACCTCCTAAATTAGCTCCGGGTAGCCCCATTGCCGTAAGGCTTCATAGGCGACCACCGCGACCGAATTGGAAAGATTAAGCGAACGCGCTCCCGAAATCATCGGCAGGCGCATCAAACCATCCGGATACCTGGCCAGGATCTCCGGAGCTAGCCCCTTCGTCTCTTTCCCGAACAAAAAGTAGCTCCCCTTGGCAAAAGTAAAATCTGAGTGCGCCGTCCCGCCCTTGGTGGTAGCCAAATAACGCCGACCTTCAGGATTTTTCATTTCAAACTCAGCAAAATTTTCATACACGTGAATCTTTAAGAGATGCCAATAATCAAGACCGGCCCGCTTCAGATACTTGTCATCCAAACTAAACCCGAGCGGCTTTACCAAATGCAGCACCGCTCCCGTCGCTGCACAGAGACGAGCAATATTTCCTGTGTTCGGCGGGATTTCCGGCTCGACCATGACAATATTCAACATCGTCGTCACATATTCTCCTCACAATTGGGAGCACGGGGACGGTTCTTTTGCTTCCGCTTTCTGACTCCCGATCCGTTCGACCATCTTGGACTAGGCCGCGGTCCTCAAGCGGTAAGCCTTTTCGCCTTCGGCGAGAATCTCCACCGGAGATTCTCGCCACTAACGCTCCCGAATAGTTACCCGATATCTAATCTATTATAACCTGAAAGCGCCGACAAACCCAAGGATTGTCTTCAGCTTTTTTACGATTTCGTGAATCGTCCATGCGGAACCGGAATTTTAAGATATTCTGTATACTTTTTGCAATACCCTGGATGTTTTTCCGCCTTTTTGATAAAGTAAAAACGATATTAAGGAGGGAAAATCCATGAGACAAAGTTTGACACATAAAATTCTTAGTGCCCATCTGCTCTCCGGTCGTTTGGACGAGGGCGAAGAAATCGCCGTCCGCATTGACCAAACCCTGACCCAGGATGCCACAGGCACCATGACCTATCTGCAATTTGAGGCCATGAACCTACCCAGGGTTAAGACGGAATGTTCGGTGAGCTATGTCGATCATAACACCCTGCAAAATGGGTTTGAGAACGCCGATGACCACCTTTTCTTGCAAACCGCTGCCGAACGTTATGGTGTCTACTATTCGCGCGCAGGCAACGGGATCTGCCATCAAGTCCACTTAGAGCGTTTTGCTAAACCAGGCAAAACCCTGCTGGGAGCGGACAGTCACACCCCGACCGCAGGAGGCATGGGGATGCTGGCGATTGGGGCTGGGGGACTCGATGTCGCCGTCGCCATGGGAGGCGGAGCCTATTATCTGCCCCGGCCACAGGTATTACGCATAACCCTCACAGGGGAACTCGCCCCTTGGGTCTCTGCCAAAGACATCATCCTCGAAGTACTTCGCCACTTATCTGTTAAGGGCGGGGTCGGCAAGATCATTGAGTACGGCGGGCCAGGGGTAAAAACCCTAAGCGTTCCTCAGCGGGCCACGATCACCAACATGGGAGCAGAACTTGGCGCAACCACCTCGATCTTTCCGAGTGATGAACAAACCCTTACCTTTTTACGGGCACAGGGCCGGGAAGAGGACTGGAAACCTTGGGCAGCTGATGAGGATGCGGTGTATGATCAAGAACTCACCCTTGATTTAGCTACACTGGTCCCTCTCGTCGCCAAACCGCATAGTCCTGACAACATCGCCCCTGTCGTAGAAAGCGTTGGGACTTTAGTCCAGCAAGTTGCGATCGGAAGCTGCACCAACTCCTCTTATGTGGATCTCATGCGGGTCGCAGCCATCTTAAAAGGGAAACACATTCATCCTCGCGTCAGCTTGGTCATCTCTCCCGGTTCGCGCCAGGTTCTCACCATGTTAGCGGCCAATGGCGCTCTTGCGGATCTACTCAATGCCGGAGCCCGCATTCTGGAATCCGCCTGCGGCCCCTGCGTCGGTATGGGGCAAGCCCCCTCCTCCGGAGCGGTTTCAGTACGCACCTTCAACCGCAACTTTGCCGGTCGCAGCGGCACCAACGATGCCCAAGTCTTCCTGGCCAGCCCGGAAACAGCAGCCACCTGTGCCTTAACAGGGAGCATCACCGATCCTCGCACCCTGGGTGAATTTCCCCAGATACCTTTCCCTGCAACCTTTTGGCTGGATGATTCCATGATCCTCGCTCCGGCAAACTCAACTCAGACCACGGACGTTATCGTCAGAGGACCCAATATTCAGCCTCTGCCCTTGGCAAAGCCCCTTCCCGATACCTTAGAACTTCCAATTTTACTCAAAGCGGGGGACAATATCACAACCGATGATATCATGCCGGCAGGCTCCAAAGTGCTGCCACTGCGTTCCAATATCCCCGCTATTTCCGAGTATGTATTTTATAAAATTGCCCCGGGTTTTGCCGCCAAGGCCAAAGCAGCCAAACAAGGACTCATCCTTGCCGGGCAGAACTATGGCCAAGGTTCGAGCCGTGAACATGCGGCTTTAGCCCCCATGTACCTGGGCATTCGAGTGGTACTCGCGCAAAGCTTCGCCCGCATCCACCGAGCCAACCTCATCAACTTCGGCATTCTTCCCTTGACCTTCGTCAATCCAGAGGATCTGGGACGTTTAAGCGAAGGTCAGACCCTGACACTCTCCGTTCTCAAAGAGCGGACCCGGCACCCCGAACCCTTTCCCATTCTCATCGAGGGCGAACAGAAGCCTATTTGGGTTCAGCACGATCTCACTGAACGCCAGGCTAAAATCGTTCGGGCGGGCGGCCTCCTCAATGCCACCAAAAACAAGGTTCTTTAAACCAATCCCCCATGACTAACGACAACAGATCGTCAGGGAATCACCAAGAATTCTACTGTATTCTATTACACAATTTTATGCTATGATTTGTTATAGCAAACCAAAAGGGGATGAACGAATGCTCTCTGATCATGATCACCGTCTGCTTAAACTCATTCAGCAGGACTGTCGTTTAACGCCTGAAGAGCTGGCCATTCAAACGGGATTAACCGTCGAAAACATTACCCATAAAATCCGGGAATGGGAAGACCAAAACGTCATCGTTCAGTATCGACCGCTGATCAATTGGGAACGGGCCGGAGACGAAAGCGTTTCCGCCCTGATCGATGTTAAAGTCTTGCCTCAGCGGGGTTATGGTTTCGACAAGATCGCCCGCCGCTTGCAAAAGTTTCCGGAAATCAAAGCCGTGTACCTGATGTCAGGAGGATACGACCTCTCCCTGCTTATCGAGGGCAGAACCATGCAGGAAGTCGCACTGTTCGTCGCGGAGAAGCTGGCTCCCCTTGAACACATTCAAAGCACAACCACCCATTTTGTCCTCCGTCGTTACAAGCAAGACGGTATCGAACTGATCAGTGGAGACGAGGCACCTCAACGCCTCATGATCTCCCCGTGAAACGCTTCTTGAATCCTACCGTAGCAGGCTTGCCCCCTTCGGGAATCCGCAAGTTTTTCGACCTGGTCGCGACGATGAAAGATGTGATCTCGTTAGGGGTCGGGGAACCTGATTTTGTCACCCCTTGGACCGTACGGGAAAGCGGCATCTTTTCCCTGGAACAGGGACAGACCATGTATACCAGCAATGCCGGGATTCTCGAACTGCGTCAAGAACTAGCCCGTTACTTGGCGCTGACGCTAGGCCTCATTTATAATCCGGAATCCGAGATGCTCGTCACTGTCGGAGCGAGTGAAGCGGTCGATTTAGCGATGCGCGCCCTGCTATCCCCTGGGGATGCCGCACTTGTTCCCGATCCCTCCTACGTCTCCTATGCGCCCTGTGCCATCATGACCGGAGCAGACGTCCGCTACGTTCCGACCCGGGCATCCGAACAGTTTCGTCTGCGCGTCGAAGACTTAGCCAAGGCTTATGTACCCGAAGCCAAACTACTGGTTCTTTCCTATCCGAACAATCCCACGGGTGCCATTATGACCCGAAAGGATCTCCTTCCCATTGCCGAGTTTGTCAGAGCGCACGATCTCTTGGTTCTGTCGGATGAAATCTACTCTGATCTCACCTACGAAGGGAGCCATACCGCTTTTGCCTCCCTCCCCGGCATGTGGGAACGTACCCTGCATTTGAGCGGCTTCTCCAAGTCTTACGCCATGACCGGCTGGCGTATCGGCTATGTCGCCGGACATCCGGATCTCATCCAAGCCATGACACGCATTCATCAGTATACGATTCTCTGCGCCCCGATTACCGCCCAGGTTGCTGCGATCGAAGCTCTGCGTTCCGCCGAAACGGCAAAACAGGAGATGGTTGCGGCCTATGACAGGCGGCGGAGGCTCCTGGTGCATGGGTTTCGTGAAATGGGGCTGTCCTGTTTCGAACCCTTAGGCGCTTTTTATGTATTTCCGGATATCACCGCTACAAAGCTTAGTTCAGAGGAATTCGCCGAGCAGCTCCTCCATGAGGAAAAAGTCGCCGTCGTTCCCGGCACTGCCTTCGGGCCCTCTGGCGAAGGGCATATCCGCTGTTCTTATGCCTATTCCACAGAGCAGCTGGAAGAAGCTTTGAAGCGAATTTCGCGCTTTGTCTGGAGGCGGCTGTGATTCGGAGGTCGCTAATGCTTTCATCTGTTCTGTGTAGCCGTTGATACTGAAAAAGATGAAATATTCACGGCGGTTATCCTTTTTCCAGATAACCGCTCGTTACTCAACGCCATTGGCGATGGTTTGCTTACCGCCAGGGTGCGTGAACCGCTACACCAGTTTGCGCTCAATGCGTACGGCAACCTTATTTTGGATGCTTCCACTTCCATGTATAGAGATATCCCAGTTCTTTGAGATACTTTTCTGTCTCTTTTCCATAAGTTGCTGTATTTTGGTCATGGTTTGGGTAAGACGTTCCATCTTATATGGTTTTAAGAGATAATCAAAGGCATAGACCTCAAAGGCTTCGGACATATATTCCGGATGACCGGTGGCATAGATTAAAAACACATTAGGAAGAATATCCAGTATTTCCCTTGAGGCCTCTATCCCGTCTTTCTCCGGAAGTTCCACGTCCATAAAGATTACATCGGGCTCCAAACGCTCAGTAAGATTTACAGCTTCAGTTCCGTTAACGGCTTCTCCGACGACTTCTACTCCCGGAATACGGATCAGCGCCTTCTTTAAAATCAGGCACATGTTGGGGTCATCTTCTACGACCAAGACTTTCAATACCATAAAAACCTCTTTTTATTTCCGGAGTGCTTTGGGTACTTTAGGCTGGTAGAGTAAAAATACACTGGTAGGCAGCACCGCTATAGTCGCTACTAAAGCTACCACTGAGGCGATAGAAGAAAGCAGTACTCTTTTAATCATAGCTTTCTCTCCTTTCTACTATAGTTTTCTTGTTATCTTATCCG
>JAJZPA010000102.1 GCA_021811425.1 Bacillota bacterium
CATCATCGCGACCTTATTTCCTTGGAAAGAAGATGTCCACGTTCAAATAATGCGCCGATATTTTTCGAAGATGCGGGGTAACCGCCGTACGACTCCACTGGTTGCACCACCGCCATTAGATGTTTTCCTCAGTGGGTTGGGCGCTTTTCTCGGCCTTTCTCTAATTGGCTTTCTGGCTTTAAGTTACCATCTGCCTCTGTTGTTTGCACCCTTGGGGGCTTCTGCCGTCCTCATCTATGGAGCCCCTGACGCCCCGCTGTCCCAACCGCGCAACCTTCTCCTGGGCCATACCCTCTCCGCGAGCATCGGAGTGCTTACCTATTTTTTCTTTGGCTTTACCTGGTGGTCAGCAGCTCTTGGAACCTCATTGGCCATCCTCCTGATGATGTTGACCAAAACTACCCATCCCCCCGGTGGTGCCACAGCCCTTTTTGCGATTATGAGCAAAGCCCAGTTTATCTATATCCTGACTCCGGTATTAACGGGAGTGTTCCTACTCCTCATCATCGCGCTCCTGATCAATAATCTCTCCCCAAATCGCAGCTACCCACGCTACTGGCTCTAAACATAGACATAGATGGATATTGAAAGGGAGGCGTCGATAATGTTTAAAAAGATTCTCGTATCTACGGATGGTTCGGAGTATTCAAAGCGGGCTTTTGGCATAGCACTAAACTTCGCTGAGACCTGCGGCAGCGAACTGATTCTTCTCCATGTTACCTTTACTCCAGAAGCACTGGGTTATACCTTAAAAATCGGAAACTCGGCTTTACAAGACGAATCCCTGGCCACAGGAGAAATGGTACTTCAGGCGACGCTTGGCGGTTTCGATACCAGCAAAATAGCGCTTCAGGTCAGACAGAAGCCAGGCCATCCGGCAGTAAGCATCATTGAGGAGGCTCAGGCTGAGAATGTGGATCTCATTATCATGGGCAACCACGGCTACGGTCCGCTCACCGGATCCATGCTCGGAAGTGTGAGTCAAAAAGTCCTGCATCGCTCCCCATGCCCCGTGCTCATTGTCAAGTAATCTGCTTACGCTATCTCACTTCGGGAGGCTTACTCATGCCAGTAAACAAACGGCTGGATCGAGAAAAAAGAACCGTTGAGACCATGATCGGAATCTATTGTCAAGGACACCACCAAGCTGAGGGACTATGCCCAGCTTGTCAGGAATTGTTGGATTATGCCTTGAAACGCGTGAATGCCTGTAAATTTGGAGCTGAAAAACCAACTTGTGCCAAGTGCCCCGTTCATTGCTATAAACCCGACATGCGTGAGCGAATCCGTTTTGTCATGCGTTACAGCGGCCCCCGGATGCTCTTCAAGCATCCTGTGATGGCCATCCGTCATAGGCTGCCTTAGTAGCTGATAAGTGCTCCCATGAGAATGCCGGAGGCGACACTGAGACAGAACGAAAAAATGGCGATGCCGACATTGCCGTTAGGGATTTCTTTACGAATCTTGAATTTCGGAGTGAGAAATTCAAATATGTAGTAGACGAGAATCAATAAGACCGTTCCAGTCAAGGCCCACACGATCAGGTCCCAAAGATTGACGGAATGATAGATGGCTGACCCCATTAACAAGGCGAGCCCGAGTACCTTACCGCCCAAGTCTAAGGCAGCAGCGTTGGCTGCAGCGACTTTGCGGGGATCCTCCAAATCATCCCCAGCGGCCATGAGTTCAAATTCCGGGTAAGGAGTGGTTTTGATAAACAGGAAGACCGCTAGGATCATCAGTGGGAGCGTCACCCCCAAATATTCAAGAAAATTAAGCAAATACATCCTTCTCGCTCCTTTCGCAAATGCTTTCAGTCAAACACCCTTTAAAACTTAAAACCCCTATTAATTCCTGCAAACTTTCTCAGATGTTGTATCGTCGATGTTAGGGGCGTATCCCGCACGGCAGAAAACAAGAGAGATTTCCGGTGATCCGCTCCCCGATGCGGGCGGCGATGGCCGATGCTTTCCCTCCGATGAGGAAAGAGCCCCAAAGCAGGCGACCCTTGTAAGGGCCGCTGAGCGTGGATACCTCTACTGCTTCCAACTCGACGAACTTTTGGTAGACCATCGGCTGTTCCCAGTAGAACTCATCATGGTCTTTTTCTAGGATCTTCCCATCTGACGCGTAAATCGAGACGGCCCCACCCTCGCGCCCGAGCAAAGGTTTACTCACATACCCCTCCTGGCCGAGGAAACGGTTTTCCATATAGGTTGGGAGCATGTAGCGCTCGATCATATCGTGTTCTTCGGGGGAGAAAAACTCTGCCGCTTCATGCAACCCCCATATGAGGGCTTGCAGTGCCTTTGTCTGGGCCGCAAAGGCTGAGGGAGGGTTGATTAGAGCTAGCTTTCCTCTGGCCACCAAATCGAGGACATGGGCCCCCGTCGGGTAGCTATCCTCATCCTGTTCTTCTGCCAGCTTTTCTAACGCATGCAGCCGATACCAGACATCGATCGGGATCTTTTCTTCTTCTGTGAAAGCCCAAAGGCGATCTTCAAAAACCCGTAGGTTTTCTAAGGGGACAAAGCGGGCTTTAAGGCCAGAGTGTTCCAGAAGATACTGGGCGGTGCCCCGGTCTTCGTCATGCCAGCCCAGCGCGCTAAACACAATGGAGTCGGTGGGATACCCCAGCTCTTGGTAGCGCCCAAGAATTTGGGCAAAAGCTGCGGAGAGATGGTTTTCCATATCCTTATTTGGGTCTTGATAACCAAGATGGGCACAGACTTGGCCATTAACATAAAAGGCCTCTACCACACTGGTTGGGGTGTCGGCATTGAATTCGAGCATCTTCAAACCTTCAGAGGTAAGGGCAAAATCAAAACGGCCTATGGTCGTAGCCAGGTTCGGAATCACCAAAACCCTTACGGCGCCCAAGGCTTCATCCGGAATTCCCAACGCTTGCAAGAGTTCATCACTCCCGATTTGAGTGAATGCTGCGGCCTTGGCATGAATTTTTCCCAGGATTTCGGTCGCGTGGGCTAATTCCGCCCGAAATTCAGGAGTAATCGGGTGAATGTCGGCTAAGGCATATTCCATCCCATAAAGCCAGTCCCAGTCAAAAACATCGCGAAGGGGAGCATAGAGTGCTTCGCGCTTTTCCGCATAATTCACGTCATTAGGCACTCCTTCCTAGCTGGAACTACTCGAACTAGAACTGCCTATCCCGCCTTTGGCTCCGCTCGAAATGCCGCTGCTCCCACTGCCTCCGCTGCTAAAAGAGCTGCTGCCGGTGCTACTACCGCTTTTGAGACCCCAGGGTGAGACCCCTTTAACCGCTTGAGTCTCAGAAGAGGACGCAGAAGAACCCGAACTCTGAGCATTGTAGGACCTCGAGGAATTCGGTGAAACCGTTGTCGGTGTACGTGGATAGGCTCCACCGGCTCCAGAACTTACGCCTGCATTGTACCCCGAAGCATAACCGGAAGAACGGCCGCTAAACCAGCCGAATGGCCCAAACGGCCCGAATGGGCCAAAAATGTTATAGGCGAGGTTGCCAAAGAAACCGCCACTAGGTGCAGGCTGTATGACCGTTCCCTGTTGAGTCTGCTGTTGCTGCTCTGCCTGCTGAGCCTGTTCGGTGTCTTTTCCCTCGACGTTTTGTGTTGGCTGACTGCCACAACCAGCAGCCCCTAAGACCAAGGCACTTGAGAGAAAGAGGCTGATGAGTTTTTGGCTCTTGTCCATCGTAATCTGTTTTCCTCCTCCATTTGAGCATTTACTGAAGGTTTTCTACTTGAGTAGCCTCTGGCTTCTTGACATACAGGACGTACGTACTACGATCTTCATCCACTTCCAAGGTGGATGTTTCCCAAACCTGTCCTTGAATGGTTCTGTAGCCTGCGAGAACATACGGAATCAGTTCCTGAATCGCTGGGAACTCTTTGTTCTCGATGAGGGGATAATCGCCCTGCCCTTCGAAAAACTCCCGTACTTCCAAGATCACAGAGCCGATAGCAGCAGGGGAAGAGAGTGTTGCGGTGAGATTTTCTTCCGCAGAACGCGTCACGTAGATTACATAAACATCCTCTTCAACAGCTGACCAAGTATGTTCATAAACCTGGTTTTGTTTAATATAAAAATCACATAAAAGCCGTAATGTCAGTTCATCCGTTGATATGTTCCGATAGTGATAAAGCGCAGGATAATTTTGCACTGCATCATCTAGGCGGTACTCTAAGTGAGCCAAGCGTACGCCTCCTTAAACATAATTAAATACATTATACACCATATTTAGTATGTTTAGTGGCAAAAACTTTTCGCAGAAAGCAATTTCTTTTGCATTCGACCTTTACTACTCGTCTAATTTCCGCTATATTATTGAGTGCAAGACCAGAGAAAATTCTGTGGTCTGTTTACGCTGAAACTTAAAAATGTTAAAGAATGAAGTCCTAAGGAGGTCAAAGATTCAATGAGTACACAGACACCAGAAACCAGAGAATTCCAGACGGAAATCCGCCAACTTTTGGACATTGTGATCCATTCGCTCTATACGGATCGCGAAATTTTCCTGAGGGAGCTGATCTCGAATGGCGCTGATGCTATCGAGAAAGTACGCTATTTTCAGCTCACGGGGGAAGCAGTCAAAGACCAGGATCTCAGTTTGGAAATTAGCATTGCAACAGATGAAGCAGCCCAGACCCTCACCATTACGGATACCGGAATTGGCATGACCAAAGAGGAACTGACGGAAAACCTGGGAACCATTGCCCATTCCGGATCCAAAGCCTTTATCAAGCAATTAGTTGAAGGGCAAAAACAGGATCTCAACCTCATCGGTCAATTTGGGGTTGGTTTTTACTCTGCTTTTATGGTCGCAGACAGAGTTACGCTCACGACCCGATCTTACCGCCCAGATGCCCAAGGATACGTCTGGGAATCGGAAGGAACAGGCAGCTACACCATCAATGAGACCGAAGACTCTACGCGCGGCACTCAGATCGTGCTTCATTTAAAAGACGATGCCCAGAGCTTCGCCAAAGAAGAGACCGTGAAACGCATCATCAAACAATATTCGAGTTTTGTTCCTTACCCGATCGTTCTCAATGGCAATAAAGTGAACACGGTTCAGGCTCTTTGGACAAAAAATAAAACCGAGATTTCGGAAGAGGAATATAACGAGTTCTATAAATACCTCGCTAATGCTTATGATGAGCCCCTTTTCAGGCTGCATTTTTCCTCAGATGCGCCTCTATCCTTAAATGCGCTTCTCTTTGTCCCCCAGGATAATACGGAGCAGTGGGGTTTTGGCCGCATGGAGCCTGGAGTCAACCTCTACTGCAAAAAAGTGTTGATTCAGGAACAGGCGAAAGACATCCTCCCCGAATGGATGCGTTTTGTCAAAGGGGTGATTGATTCAGAAGAACTCCCCTTAAATATCTCGCGGGAAACCATGCAGGACAGTGCCTTAGTTCAAAAGATCAACAAAGTCGTAACCAGTCGCTTTCTCAAATTCCTCGGTGAACAGGCAGAATCTGAACCGGAAACCTTCAAGGGATTCTACGACAAATTCGGTGTGTTCCTCAAAGAAGGGGCAGCCAATGACTTCACTCACCGCAATGAGATCATCAAGCTCATGCAGTTTGAATCCTCAAAAACCGAGGCTGGAAAAACGACATCCCTTGCTGACTATAGCACGCGCATGTCGGAAGAGCAGAACGCCATCTATTATGTCAACGGCCCCAGCCGGGAAGTGATTGAGGCCGGTCCCTACTTGGAAGTGTTCCGGGATAAAGGGTATGAAGTCATCTATACCAAAGAAGCCATCGAGGATTATGTCTTGAGTCTGCTCGGGGAATTCCAAGGGAAGAAGCTCGTTTCGGCCGACCAAGCAGAACTCGACCTGCCCGGGCTGCAAACACCAGGGGATGAGGGATTGAACGAGGAAGACATTCAAACCCTGACAACCTGGCTGAAAGACATCCTCGGCAGCAAAGTAACGGAAGTCCGGGCATCCAAACGCCTGATTGATAGTCCAGCCCTTGTTTTAAGCGCCTACGGAACCCACAGCATGCAGCGCATGATGCAGCTCGCGAACCGGGATTTAGGACAGACTAGTCCTAGCATCCTAGAGATCAACAGCCGTCATACGCTCATGAAAGAGCTGAATGCTTTAAGAGCGGCTGAGGATCCCTTTGCCCAAATCGCAGCAGAACAGATTTTTGAAAACGCACGCATTGCCGCCGGACTCATCGTTGATCCGAGGGAAATGGTGAACCGCTTGTATGGCATTCTCGAACGTGCCTTGAAAAAATCTTAAGACTTTAATAGTGTCATGCCTGATTAATTTCGACTTTGTAAAAGAAAGGGTTTCAACGCCCCATCTTCCGTAAACAGTTTTTTATAGGAAAACCCTACTAACAGCAGGCAGCCGATAGCCACCGCTGCCGTAATCATCAGCATCACTACGATTTGGTAACGTACCGCCAGGCGCGGATCGGCCCCGCCGAGAATTTGCCCGGTCATCATCCCAGGCAAACTCACGATGCCGACCACCATGAGCGAATTGATCGTCGGGGTCATGCCAGCCCGCAGCGCTTCCCGCAGTGAGTCTTGGATCGCTTCCCAGGGGGTGGCACCAAAGGTGAGTAGAGCCTCTATTTCCGGAGCCCGTGCCCGCGCTTCACTATAGAGCCGATCGAGAGACAGGGCAATTCCCGTCATGGAGTTTCCCAGTAGCATACCGAAAATCGGAATCACAATTCGGGGCGCATACCAGGGAATAGGAGCAATGATCATAATGCTGACGATCGAGCCGACGAGATAGGTACTCGCCAGCAGAGCCAGAAAGGCCAGTAAGGCGGGGTACTTCGGGACATTCGGGGTGCGTTTGACCGCTGTCCTAGCCGCAACCCAGGCCATGAACAGGGTTACCCCAATTACAAGCCAAAGATTGTTCCATTGAAAAATATAGGTTAAAGCGTAGCCGACCAAGGTAAGCTGGACAAAGGTGCGAATCGTGCCCCAGACAAGACTCTTTAAGAGGCCAAGGCGCAGCAAAGATGCAATTGTCCCTGTAATCAGGACTAATAAGACAGAAAACGCAAGCTGAATATCAGAAATCGGCAGGGTTTCGTTCATGGTAAACTCCTTTGGTCAATTATCCTGAAGCTTAGCATGTTAAGGCGCGCTAAGCTTCAGGATTTTCAAGTTGTTCAGTTGGTAATCCTCGGCATGTGATACAAGAAGGGCAGCATGTCCCGGCTGCCGGAGCCAGGACTGCAATACGGCGTAGAAAGCCTGACGGGACGCTTCATCCAGGGCTGCGGTTGGTTCATCCAAGAGCATCAGCGCTGGTTCGATCAGTAACGCCCGCACAAAGGCAAGCCGAGCCGCTTCGCCGCCGGACAAGGTACGTGCATCTTGTTCCCAGAGGTGAGATGGGAGGTGCAATTCCGCCATCAACGCCTTGGCCTTGTTGGCGAGAAATGGCTTCTCACTCAAGACGCGGATGGTGAACGGTTTGGCTAGATTGTCCGCAACTGATCCTTCAAAAAGAGCAGGTTTTTGGGCAAGATAATGAACAAGCACTCGCCAATGGGACGCAGGTATGTCGAGCCAATCTTCCCTGTTTAGAAAGACTTGCCCGTTAAGCGCAGGCTGCAAGCGGGCCAAAATGCGGAGAAGCGTGGTTTTCCCTGTCCCAGAAGGGGCGGAGACGACGAGAACTTCCCCTTGATTGACATCAGCTGCGGCCTGAATAACTTCTTTGCCACCTGGGGCATAGGTCAGATTAAACTGAAACATGACAAACCTCAATATACAAATTACTACCCTTACAGTATGCCCCCGTGAAACCCGGAATTCAAGATGGCAGGCAGAAGAAACGGTGATTGAAATGGCTGAAATTATGCTAAATAGATTTAAAACATAGTAGTTTTGGAAATTATCTATTTATTTCAATCGAAGATGGTGTTATAATGTGGGTAATGAATGAGTATTCATTCATTATTTTTATTTAGAAACTAGTTTTGTAAAAACAAAGTACGCACAAAGGGGGAAGCCTGATGAATGTCGTCGTCTGTTTAAAACAAGCATTGGCCGACAAAACGATCATCGTTGGGGATCTTTTCGAAATCGTCCCTCTCCTCAGCCAAGAATTTAAGAAGCGTTTGGCCTAAGTTCGCAGGGACGGTAGAGGAGGAACGAGTGTAATGGCGATACCACGTGAGGAGAAGTTCCAGCGAATTCTGGATGCAGCAATCGAGGCCTTTGCGGAGGTCGGCTACTATCAGTGCCAAGTGTCTAAGATAGCCCGACTCGCGGGGGTAGCCGATGGAACCATCTACCTATATTTTAAGAACAAGGAGGACATTCTCGTCCGCCTCTTTCAAGAACGGATGGGAGATTTTATACACGATATCCGTAGCCAGCTCAACGATTGCCATAGCACCCGGGAACGGCTGAAGGCTATTATCAAGACACATTTCTCTTATATGGAAAAAAACCGTTCTCTGGCGATTGTCACGCAACTAGAATTGAGGCAGAGCGATATTAAGATCCGGATGGCAATTGGCGGGCCCTTAAAAGAGTATTTCAAACTCATTGAGGAGGTGATTACAGAGGGTATTGAGCAGGGAGAAGTTGTCCCCATGGATGTGCGCATTGCCCGCCAACTGGTTTTCGGTTCTCTTGATGAAGCGACAAGCGATTGGATCATGGCCCGCACCCAGCGAACCTTGCTGAGTGAGGTCGGGCAAATGTTGTTCTTATTCGCAGGCGCCCTGCGCTTGCAGAGTAAAGCCGGCAGAGGCCAAGATACCCCAGATAACGCTTTATAACGAACTTGTTGAACTTTTGAGAGGAGGATGTTAATGCAGATCTTTAAGGCTGCCGTTCTAGGCTCAGGGGTTATGGGCAGCACCATTGCAGCCCACTTAGCCAATGCGGGGATCCCCAGCATCTTGCTGGACATTATTCCCCCCATTCTAACCCCCGCAGAGGAGGCCACGGGTCTAACTCTTGCTGATAGAAAAGTACGCAACCGGATTGCTCAGTCGAACAAAGAAAAACTGCTCAAAATGACGCCTGCACCCTTGTTTATTCCGGAATTCGCTGAACGGATTGAAGTGGGGAATTTTGAGGATGATCTCAGTCGCCTGCATGAAGTAGATTGGGTGATTGAAGTCGTCGTCGAACGTTTGGACATCAAACAAATACTCTTGAAAAAAGTTGCTGAGCATATACGCCCCGGAACCATCGTCAGTTCCAACACCTCCGGAATCTCGCTTAAAGCGATGTCAGAGGGACTCCCGGAAAGCTTTACTCGCAATTTCCTCGGTACTCACTTCTTCAATCCGCCCCGGTACATGAAACTCTTGGAAATCATCCCTGGCCCAAACACGGACCCCGGCGTGCTCCAATTCATGCTGGAGTTTGGCGAACGCGTCCTCGGCAAAGGAATGGTCTTAGCCAAAGACACTCCGAATTTCATTGCCAACCGTATCGGAGTCTACGGCATGGCGGTAACCCTCCAGGAAATGATGACCTCCGGCCTGCGCATTGATGAGATTGATGCCCTAACCGGACCAGTCATGGGCCGTCCGAACAGTGCCACTTTCCGTACGGTGGATATGGTCGGACTCGATACCTTCGTCCATGTCGCCAACAATGTGGCTGAAAATGTCCCTGGAGAGCAAGATAACTTTGTTCTGCCGGAATTCATCCAAACCATGCTCCAAAATGGCTGGCTCGGAGATAAGACGAAACAGGGCTTCTATAAAAAAAGTAAAGGCCCGCAAGGCAAGGTAATCGAAGTCCTCGATCCCAAGACCCTGACTTATGCTCCATCCCAAGGTGCGAAATTCCCCTCCTTGGATCAAGCCAAGGCCGCTGGTTCCCCATCAGAAAAGCTACGCACGCTCGTGAGCGGGAAGGATGCCGGGGCTGCGTTTGTGTGGAATATCACGAAAGCCGTGCTTCTTTATGCAGCCAATGCCATTCCGGTCGTCGCCGATGAGATCATCGCGGTCGATGAAGGGATGCGCTGGGGCTTCAACTGGGAAATGGGACCCTTCGAGACTTGGGATGCCTTGGGCATCAAAACCACAGCCGATCGAATCGTAAAAGAAGGGGGCAAACTCCCGGCCATCGTCGAGGAACTCCTGGCTCAGGGGTATGATTCGTTCTATAAAAAGTTGGAGGGCGGTCGGGTGGCCTATTTCAACCACGGGGAATACAAGGAGAAACCCGTGAGCCCCTATTCCTTTTCCCTAAAAGAAGCCCATAAATCCGGCAAAGTCATCGTCGGCAACACCGGGGCCAGCCTGATTGACCTCGGAGATGGGGTCGCCTGCCTGGAATTCCATTCTCCCAACAACTCTATCGGTGCGGATATCGTAACCATGATCCATAAGTCTCTGGAAGAAGTGGAGAAGAATTATCAGGGCTTGGTCATTGCCAACCAGGGGAAAAACTTCTGTGTCGGTGCTAACCTGATGCTCGTGCTTCTCGAAGCAGAAGAGGAAAATTGGGATGAACTCGATCTGATGGTACGAGAGTTCCAGAACAGTACCATGGCTTTGAAATACGCGAAGAAACCGGTTGTCGCGGCACCTCATGGTATGGCCCTCGGCGGGGGTACTGAGATTTGCCTCCATTCCCACGCAATTCAAGCCGCTTCTGAAGCCTACATCGGCTTGGTTGAAGTGGGCGTAGGCCTTATCCCTGGTGGCGGCGGGGTAAAAGAGATGGCGGTGCGCGCCATGGAAGGGCTACTCCCCGGTGTGCAGGTTTCACCTGATTATTTCTTCGCCAAGCGTTTTGAAACGGTCGCTACGGCTCAAGTATCCACCAGCGCTGAAAAAGCGCGCCAACTTGGCTTTCTGCGTGACCACGACCGTTACAGCATGAATGGGCAACATACCATTCTCGATGCCAAATCCCGTGTGCTGGATCTGGCGCGCAATTTCCGTCCCAATCTGCCAACCAAAGTCCGGATCGGCGGGCCCGCCGTATGCGCTACCTTGGAACTGGGACTCTATGGTATGAAAGAAGGACGTTACATTTCTGACCATGACCTTTTGATCAGCAGGAAATTGGCCTTTGCTCTGACGGGCGGAAATCGCCCGGGCGGAAGCCTGGTTGATGAGCAGTATCTCCTAGATCTAGAGCGGGAAGCCTTCTTGAGCCTTGCTGGAGAACCGAAGACCCAGGAACGGATCCGGTACATGCTTAGTCATGGCAAGCCTTTGCGCAATTAAGAGGGGGGAAGATGATGCAAGAAGCCTATATCGTACAAGCGAAACGCACGGCTGTTGGTAAATCGGGCCGAGGCACGCTGGCTCAAGTGCGCCCTGATGATTTAGGGGCCTATGTTATACAGGATGTCCTCAAACAGGTTCCTAACCTGAACTTAGCAGAAATTG
>JAJZPA010000103.1 GCA_021811425.1 Bacillota bacterium
GATCTCTACAATCCGACAAACGTCTCGATTGAAGCTGACTTTAGGGCCTGTTTATCCCTACCCTTCGCCTTACCCGGATTAGGACCTATAGCACCTATAGCACCCGCCAGGCCAGCAAACAGGCAAAGCTCCTTCACTTACAACAACTTCCCACTATTCTTTGCCATTTCAGCGAACCATTGTTCGGCGGCAAAGTTCAACGGGAGCGTTCGCATATCTTCCCAGACATAGTCCTCGAACGCCTGCTGCCGCAGGTCAAATTCTTTAAAGTAATCCCCGCAGTTGTGGCAAACCCCAATTTCTACACCCGGATATTCCTCCGAATGCAGATAATTTTGTTCTGAGGCTTGTTCACTCCCACAGAGAATGCAGCCAACCCGTTTTGCCGCCCATTGGTGCCCGCACGTGCGGCAGAAGCGATAACGTTTGCCAACCGGGGGTGCGAGTAAGGCCAAGCGCGTTGCCTCACCACACACCGGACACGTGGATTGTTCCCCCACTTGACCGGCATCTGCATCTGTCAACGCTTCTGTTCCTAACTGAGCCCTCGCCAGGCGGGCCACCCCTGACAAAGCAAAATACAAGCGCGTCAACTGTCCCTGGTCGAGGATCTTACCCTCTGCTTTGAACTCAGAAAGCATTTCCTGCATAGCCTCGTAAGCAATTTGAGCCTCACCTACGGCGTTTAACTTATCCCAGAGGTCGACCACTGCATCTTCCGGAAGCTGATCGAGGGTAAAAACGGATCTCGCTTTAGCCTCATTCACGGCTATCCCCTGTTTCCAGGTGTTTAACCGGGTTGCATTTTCCTTCTGCCAAGTTTCCGAAACCTTGAGTAATTCCTCATAGGCCTGACGGGCCATACTCATCTCCTCAACCAACAGTTTTTCCACCTTCAATTCCGTGTCTATCCATTCTGTTTGTTCGTCCGCTTTCATTGCTATCCCTCCATTAATCGTTACCATAACCGCTCTTAATATTATACTTTCTGATCCGCTCAAAAAGCGAGGCTGCCGAGTCTCGCCCAGCCGCCCCGCCTCAGTTGATCAATTATTTACCAGGTACGGTCCGTTGCTGGTTTTTAATGCGCTCATACCAAGCTGCATGATGAGCCTTGGCAAATTTCGTCGGGACATAGCCACTCAACATTCCGAAGATGGAAACTTGAGAGTCAGGATGGAGAAGCCCCAGATACATGTGCCCAATCACAGCGGCAGTCATCACAAACATAGACAGGTCATGTACAGGATAGGCCCAGCGCACAAGACCCGCAGGAAGACTCGTACTAAACCACATAACAATTCCACTTACCGTGATGAAAAATGAGCCGAAAATCGTCAGCAAGGAGTTGATCTTTTCTCCCCCGTTGTACTTATCTTGCGCTGGGTAATCGCCATGCCCACCAAAAAATTCTTTAGGAAAAGCGCTAATATGCTGCCAATCCGCTTTGGTAAAGTGAAAGGCGGACTTCAGCCACTCCCAGTGGTAACGGCTATCCCCTATGAGAAACATTCCTGCGGCTACGACAACGAAAATTACGGCGATTCCGCGATGAATCACTCGCGCAACCTGTACCCCGCCGAAGATCACGAGTGCGGGTCGGAAGGATAAACTTAGAATCCCCAGCCCAGTAAAAAGCAAGATAAAAAAGGAGCCGGCATGCACCCAGTGGCTGATGCGCTCACCCCGAGTAAACCTGAGAACCTTTTCCGGTTGTACTTCCTGTATCCCATCTCTCTGAGTATCTGACATCAGCGCTTTCCTCCTTTTTCTTGTTCTGAGCCATCGCTTAAATCCCTTTTCTCACTTCCAGAACTGTAGCGACCTTTGAACAGATTGCCTAGAACTCCGACGACGACCGCCGCGGCTGCTCCACCCACGGCAAAGGTTCCTACCGGACGAACAAAGTCTTGCCAAAGACTTAAAGAGAGCGGCATGGTCGGGTTATTCGGAAGCCCGTAGACATCCGGACTATCGAAGAGGAGATAGAGAAACGTCGTACCGCCCATTTCCGTTTCTCCATAAAGTCTGGCCTGCGCATGCTCTTTCTTCACCTGCTCCAACCGCGCTTTCGCTTTAGGAAGCAGTGTGTCACGCTCCCCGTACTCCAAGGCTCCCGGCTGACAGGTCTGAACGCAGGCCGGCGTCAGGTTGTTTTCCACACGGTCAATACAACCCGTACATTTGTACGCCTTCTTACGCACCTCATCCACTTTGGGTACACCAAAGGGACAGTTTTCCACACAGTAGCCGCACCCAATACACTTATCCTGGTCAATGACCACGTAGCCGGAATCGGTCTTGTGAATGGCTGCGGACGAGCACGCTTTCAGGCAGGCGGGTTCGGCACAGTGAAAGCACTGAGCTTTACGCATATACCAATCCATGGTATTGTTCTGGTATTTTTCAATAAAAGTCAAGTATGTCCATGTATTGGGCGTGAAGTCCTTCATCGTTTGATAGCTGGTCACAAGGTGCGTTTTTTCTGCAGGAAGCTCGTTCCATTCCTTGCAGGCAACCGTACAAGCCTTGCAACCCGTACACTTGGAAGTGTCAACAAAAACCGTTTTCCGTGCCATCTCAAGCCCTCCTTAAATTGACCAGACATACCTTGTACTCGGGAGTCCCTGCCCCCGGATCCAAGGCAGCAATGGTCAATTCGTTGGTGCTCGGGCCCGGACTAAGCGAAGCGAAGCCCCAGCTCCAGGGCATTCCAATGGTCTCAGTGTCTTTGCCGTTCACTTGGTAGGTCTGCAGACGATCCGTCACAAGACAATACACCGTCACCTTGCCGCGGGCCGAAGAGACCTCCACTTTATCTCCCTCTTTGACACCGACCTTCTGCGCCAGATTCTTGCTGATCTCCACAAAAGGCTCGGGCATAAGTTCATTCAGCCAAGGAATGTTGCGCGTCACGCCACCGGCGCAGAAATGTTCCACAACCCCATAGGTCGTCAATACATAAGGAAAATCTTCCGGTTTACCACGTTTTTGAATACCTGGGGAACCTGATAGGATCAATGCCGCCGGATTTTGCGAGACCAACGGGTGCAATAAATTAACCGTGGGGCTCTCGATCGGTTCATAAAATTCCGGGAGAGGACCATCGACACAAAGGCCTGCGGGTCGAATACCGATCACTGGAAGTGAATCTGCGGGTGGAGTCTGTGGCAGTCCACTCATATATTTTGCGGCAAAGAGACGCCCAACACCCTCTGGATTCATGCGAAACGCCAGTTTTCCCTCGGGAGTATCCGGTGCTTTCGTCTTATCGACAACATCAGGGCCATCATTGCCCACCCAAAGATTTTTGGCCGCATCCCACCAAATAAGCTTGCGCTTTGGATCCACAGGCTGACCATTCAGATCACAGGAGGCTCGATTGTAAAGAATCCGAATATTACCCGGCCAGGCAAATGACCAATTATTAAACAGTCCGAGACCGGATGGATCCGTATTGCCGCGACGTGCCGCCAGATTGCCATTACCCGTCACTCCGGCGTAAATCCAGCAACCCGTAGAAACACTGCCCACCGGTGCTTTCAGATAATCCGCCAGCGTGGGCAAAAGCTTGCCCGTCCTCTCATCATAACCGTTTAATTCCTGTAAAACTTTAAGGGCCTGCGGCTCCTCGCCATAATTCCAGCGTGCTTTAAGAATTGGCGCATCTTTGGCAGCCGTACTTCCAGCATAGAGCCGACGGACTTTCTTAAATAGCGCATCCAGCATATCTAAGTCCGGCTTCGCTTCTCCTAAAGGTTTAATCGCCGCATCTTTCCATTGAATCCAGCGCGAAGAGTTCGTCAGCGAACCTTCCTTCTCATAGACAAAGGCTGCCGGGAACATAATGACTTCCGTTTGGATGTCAGCCGGGTTGACACCGGGTTCACGCCAGAACTGAGCCGTTTCAACCTCAAACAGGTCGGAAATCACCATCATATCGAGCTTTGTCAAAGCGGAGCGCACGAGCTGACGATTGGGGATGGAAACAAGGGAATTGGAACCAATATTAAAAAGGAGCTTGAACTGCCCTTTTTCCATGAGTTCAAAAACCTTGACCATGGTTGCATTCGTCGCAGGATTTAGCTTTGGCAGAAAAGCAAAACCCCAGTCATTGTCTTTATTAGCTTGGTCGCCAAACCAAGCTTTCAGCAGCGCAACCAGCGGTTTTTCTTGGATCGACCCGTTGCGCACTAAATAATCACGCAAGGTCTTATCGGTGCTGATCGGCGCTGGTAAATAGCCTGGCAGGTTATTGAACAGATTCGCCATATCTGTTGAACCTTGCACATTCGGTTCGCCCCGCAGTGCATTGATCCCGCCACCCGCTTTACCGATATTGCCTAGAAGAAGTTGCATAACTGCATAAGCACGAATCCCCTGGACCCCGGTCGTATGTTGCGTCATCCCCAGCGCATAAAGGACGGTCATAGGTTTGGCCTTGGCTACCACATCCGCAATCATCTTAAGCTTCGCGGCAGGGATTCCACTGATCTTTTCCGCTGTTTCAAAACTGTAGCGTGAATAATGTTCTTTCAGCTTGCTGAAGACGGTATCTGGATCGTCCAAGGTTTCAGCCTTCAAAGGTTTCTGATCAGGGCCCAGCTGATAGCTCCACGTATCCACACCATATTTATTCGTCTTAGGATCAAAGCCGGAGAAAAGGCCCGCCTCAAACTTGAAATCCGGGCTAACCTTGAGCAAGGCATTCGTATAGTTCAGAACATATTGTGCATCATACAGTTTATTCGCAAGAAGGTAGTTAATAATGGCGCCGAGATAAGCAATATCTGTACCCGGACGGATTTGGGCAAAGATGTCGGCTTTGCTCGCCGTCCGCGTAAAACGTGGATCAACAACAATAACTTTGGCCCCTTTTTCACGCGCCCGATTGATCCAGTGCATCGCAATTGGATGATTCTCCGCACAGTTGCTCCCACCGATGAGGAATACTTCCGCGTTTTGCAGGTCCGACCAAGAATTCGTCATCGCGCCGCGGCCAAAAGAAGGTGACAAACTTGCCACCGTCGGTGCGTGTCATATACGGGCCTGGTGTTCATTGTACGGTATCCCAAGCACCCGACAGAATTTGCTGATCAGGTAGGATTCTTCATTGTCCACTTCAGCAGAACCCAAAAACGCAATCCCTTCAGCACGATTTACCTCAAACACTTCTGCTTGACCTGTTTTAGCATTGACGATGGATTCTGATGCCTTCCACGAGGCATCACGTACTTCTTTTGCTTTCTTAGCGACACGATCCAAGGCATCTTCCCAGGAAATCTCTTCCCAGTCTTTGGCCCCGGGAGCACGACGTTTCGGCTTTGTAACCCGTGCCGATGAATAGGCCACACTGCGCAGGCTGGCCGCTTTCGGACACAAGGTGCCGGCATTCGTCGGATGATCGGGATCCCCCTCCAAGTGGATAAGCTTCCCATCCTTGACATACAGAAGCATACCGCAGCCGCCGGAACAGAAATGGCAGATGCTCGGAATCTTTTGGCTTCCTTCGATTCTCAGGGCATACCCTTTGGCTTCCACCACTTCGGGATTAAGCCCCAAACCGGTAGCCACAGCCACAACAGACAGCCCACTCAGTTTGAGAAAACCGCGGCGTGAAATGTCCATTCCTTCTCCTCCTTGTTTTGTACTAGCTTTCACAATAGCAGAATTTTTAGAAAAATAGATATGCCGTTATTGTAGCTGTGATCGAAATCACAGTCACGTTTGTGAACATAAAGGAAATAACAAAAAGCACTTACGTAAATTACGTAAGTGCTTTTTTATCCTATAATGGGGACATTCCTCCGAGCCACTTGAGAGTTTTCTTAATGAGGTGTGTCCCCTGACCCAGCTATCATTTCGACCAAGAGAAAAGCTTCACGGGTCTCCCGACCGTACCATATTTTAACTCTCCGGTGAGCACCCCACACTGCTCAAGAAATTCCAAATAGCGTCGGACTGTGACTCGCGTTAATTTAACCCCTTCTCCGACTTCTTCTGCCGACACAGGGTTGGACACTTTCTGCAAGAAGAGGATAATTTGTTTCAGTGTCGCTTCATTGAGTCCCTTGGGCAATCCTTGGGGACCCATACAGCCTTGGATATTAAGGAACAACGAAAGGTCAGGGTTTATTTTTCCGGACAATAGATCGGTTTGCGGCACCTTAGCATCTTGCCTGGCGTGCACGTCAGCCTGTTGAATCCCCAGTGATGTCAGTGGCGTTTTATCATTCTCCGTCACCCGACCAAGATCTCCAGCCAGACTTTGCAAACGCTCCACCATTTGATTGAACGCCCCGGCCAATTCCCCGATTTCTCTGGAACCAGTGACTTCCACCTTTTGGGTAACGTGTCCGGTTGCCACATCCCGGGTTCCCAAGGTAATGCTGTGCAACGGATTAATGATGATCTTCTGGACAAAAAGCCAAGCCAACAGCCCTACGATCAGCGTCAGGATTGCGCCCAAAAAGGCCATTTTAATGAGAGAATTAACGATCATTTCCTGTTCGTAGCTGTGAGAAATCCCCACGTAAAATATACCGATAATGTTACCATTGGCATCACGAAGCGGCTCATAGGCCGTTTCATAAACCTGACCGACGACATTGGCTAGTCCCAGATAAATTTGGCCGTTTTTTAAAACCGTCTCTGCTACAGTGTCGGATACCTTCGTACCAATGGCCCGTTCGCCATTGGCGCCACGTACCGTCGTCGCCACCCGAGTGTCGCCCAGAAAAAACGTAACCGTATCTCCTGTCAACTCGGCTAAACGATCCACAAACTGCGTATTTTTCGTCATCATTTCCGGTCCCTTGAACAATACTCCATCCTGTACGTACCAGGATCCAGGATAGGTACGATCGATAATTTCCGTGCAAGTCGCCAGATCAGTCTTGGCTTTGATGCTGGCTGCCGCCAAAGCCCGGTCTTTCATGTGCCAGCCTAAGACGATCATAAAGCTCACAGATAACACAAACAGCGATCCCAACAAAGGAATCAAAATCTGCATTTTTAATGAACGCAACGACATCACCTCTTTGACGTTTCATCCGAGTAATGTATCTAAAAAAGTCAAAAAGTCTATCTCTATTATTTGTTATTCGGCATAATCATGCCAATATCCTGTCCCTCCACCTTAAAACATTAAAGAGTGTACACTAGCCCCTGTCATTCTGAACGAAGTAAAGAATCTTGTGAAGATCCTTCGCTGATGCTCAGGATGACAAAGTTTTTCGCCTAAAGAAACTTGGCCGGCGCCAAGCCTTTGGCGACGGCGGCCCCTTCGCGCCATCCATGGTTTCAGCGACACTGGGCCAGCCTTGGCCGTCGGAAGCCTTAGTTGCATAAAAAGAATTTTCCGTTCATCAGTGGTGCCGCCATGCGGCATGGGAGTCTGACTGGTAAAAGGAAAACCTCTTCGCACAGCGAAGAGGTTTAGCTACTAAAATATATCCCGCAAAGTTCCCCCATCTAGGATCAACTTACATACAAACCTGACCAACCTGACAAACTTAACGACCTACATGCCTTAACGAACTTGACGAGCCTAGCAAACCGAACAAACCTGCCAAATCGAACCACTCAACATGTCTGACACAAGCCTCGGAACACCTGAAAAACCCGGTTTAGACCTTGAAACGAAAACAAGAGACGCATCGGGGTTCATTCCACAAACCCTACTGGGCCAATCTGGTAGACCTGACTAGAACCTTAATCCGTTACAGGTTATCCACAAAACAGACTGACTTTGAGGAACTTTGCGGGAAAACTTGCTCACTGCTTCTCTGGCTATATTATCTGACAGATTGCCTTTTTTGTCAAGGAGCAACCAACTCTATTCTGCCGAAAATTATTCGTCAAACTTCTCCTTTGTTTCCCAGCCCGCCCCACATTCACACTCATTTACTTTATTAAACTACCTTGTAGCCCCATTTTATCCCCCCTTTTTGCACTTAAACTGGAAATACCGTTCCTATATCAATCTTTAAATCCTCGAATATGGACACCGGTATTTTTGCCTTCTCGTCAAATACTTGTATACCGTACTTATGATTGACCTGCAATATGTGTACACTGATTATTTTCTGCTCAGGGTCTACAAGCCAGTACTCCGTAACACCATTTTTCTCATATAGATTGAATTTCAAAAATCTGTCTGCTCTGGCTGTTGAAGGAGAAAGGATTTCTATAATCATATCTGGAGCACCGTTGCAGCCCTGTTTGTCTATTTTCGACCTATCACAAATAACGGAAATATCAGGCTCCACTACATTTTTCACTTGATTGTTGCTCATCTCAATACCTTTGGTAAATCTCACACAAAAAGGAGCCGCATAAACCTTGCACAACTTTCCTCTCAAATACGCCGCAATCTGAGTGGATAATTCCATTGAGATTTCCTGATGAATACTGCTAGGAGCTGCCTGCATATAGGGAACTCCCTCAATAATCTCCCATCTTTCGTCTTCCGGCCAAGTTAAATAATCCTCGTAAGTATACTCAGTACCCTGTTTTGGTAATGGCATAAAAGTAATCCTCCTTTAATAAGGTCAGGGGACACAATAAGGTCATTGATCATTATAACACCGAACTTCAGACTTGTCCTCAAGGTCTAAAGGTCAGGGGACACACCTCCTCATTAAGAATACTGTTGAGTGGCTCGGAGGAATGTCCCCATTAATATAGATTGTTACCGACGCTCTTTCGTACCACCCACTGTAATATCACGGTAAGCGTAAAATATACTAAAAGATTGCTCAATATAGTCTGTCCCCGATTTTGCATAACTACAGGTTCTGATATATGATGATTAATGTAAAATTCAAATGTCGGGAGGTATAACCATGAAAGCACTTTTTACCCTGACCTCAAGTGAATCAAAGCGTCTAATCGCTAAAGGAGTCCGGGCACTGCCCGAAGTTCAGCGGGCTTTAGCCAAGCACACCATTATCATCGCAGGCGGCACGACGAACGCCTTCGTCGCTGAAGAACTTCTTGGCATCCAGATTGCAGACAAAACAGGTTATACCGTGGGCATTGTTGCCAATGGTCAGCCGGAGATTAGCCTTTCCACTCATCCTACACATCCGTTTGTCATCAAAGAAGGGAACGCACAAGACATGCATTGGAAGGAATATCTACCGTCCATGCTTCCCGGCGATGTATTTATCAAGGGTGGCAGTGCCCTTGATCATACCGGCCTCGCGGCCGTGATGGTATCGGATTCCGCCGGCGGAACCATCGGTATGGCGCAAGGGATTCTCTTAGCACGCGGCATTTCTCTCATTGTCCCCATCGGTCTGGAAAAAATGATCCCCAATGTACGCCAAGCGGTAGAATTCCTCACTCCACCCCTTGATGCTGCGCTTGGGAAGAAAGTAGGTCTCATCCCGATGCTGGGGGCTAAGGTCGTCACCGAACTAACCGCACTCGATGTACTTTATGATGTCGAAGCTCACTGTATGGCAGCGGGCGGAGTCTCCGGTTCCGAAGGAGCCGTTACCATCGCCGTGGAAGGGCTCGCTGAAGAAGTCCGGCGCCTCCTGAGTGATATTACGGCCATTAAGGGAGAGCCGCCTGTACAGTATCAATCCTAACACTCAGAGCCCAGAAAAACGCCTACAGATGGAAGTGGATATCCCTTAAACCTCTTCAGCGGGACTTCCTTGTCGCTCCCTCGGAGGATTAGGCCCGAAGAACTGATAATAGTGGCACTCCAAACGACCATTATAGAGCTTGCGGGACTTGTCCCATCGTCTGCCGATATAGTTTTCCGGATAGCGTTCTGTTGTCAGCATGTGCAAAGACCAATGTTCCAGTCCTGCCCAGGATTCTCCCAATTCGCGATAGAGCGCGTCAATATCCTCTTTCTCACCCATGCGTTCACCATAAGGTGGATTCGTCACAATGTGCCCGTAGGCAAAGCGGGAACGGATCTCAGCTACCGGCAGGCGCTGAAAGTGAACCCCTTCTTTTAATCCCGCTTCCTCAGCATGGAGCCGGGCTAATTGTAAAGCCTTGGGATCAATATCCGAGCCATAAATATGGAGTGGCATTTCCGGTTGCCACAGATCCAAGGCCTCCTGCCAAGCTTCCTGCCACAGATCCTTAGCGAGGTTCGGCCACTGTTCCGCAACAAAACTGCGTTTGAGCCCTGGTGCTCGCTTTTGCGCGAGCAAGGCCGCTTCGATCGGCAAGGTGCCTGTGCCACAGAAGGGATCGAGAAACGCCCTTTCTGGGTGCCAACGGCTCAAATAGATCATCGCAGCTGCCAATGTCTCCTTTAGCGGTGCCACGCCGGTCAATTGGCGATATCCTCTTTTATGTAAGCCCACACCGGACGTATCCAACGTGAGTAGCACCCTATTTTTCAAGAGTGACACTTCGATCGTATAGCGGGGCCCATCTTCCGGGAACCAACTCATCCCATAAATATCTTTCAAGCGTTCCACGATCGCCTTTTTCACAATCGCCTGGCAGTCAGGAACACTAAACAACTGTGATTTCACGGACTTTCCCTGCACCGGAAAACAGGCATTCTTGGGCAGCCACTCCTCCCAAGGGAGAGCCTTGGTCTGTTGAAAGAGTTCCTCGAAAGTCAGCGCTTGAAATTCTCCGACTTTGATCAAGACGCGCTCAGCTGTGCGCAGCCAAAGATTGGCTCTGCAAATCCCCAATTCATCGGCGCTGAAAGCAACTTTGCCATTGTCCACTTGGAGCTGGGTGTAACCGAGATCCCGCAGTTCTTGGGCCACCAGGGATTCCAACCCGAATGTGGATGTCGCGATAAGCTCTAATTTGGCCATGGATCCTCCTTTGTGAGTACGCCTCATCCCGTAGGGATGCGTGATTATTTCCATCATACAAGCTAATAGCCCCATTCGCAAGTTCCCACACCAAAGCAATATTACGTCATTGCCTATGGACATCTGCCCTAAATGCACACAGAAATGGCCGGTCATCAACTTGCGACCGGCCAGAAGTTTACCTGACACCCATGTTCTCATCTTCGTTCATTGAACAGTGATGACTGATTTATGCTTTATGCCCGCATCTTTTTAATCGCTTCCCGAATTTCACCGACTGAAGCCTCTTCTTCGATGGTGGATAAATCC
>JAJZPA010000104.1 GCA_021811425.1 Bacillota bacterium
TCTGCAGGGGCCATTGCTTCCAAAGCCAAGGAGAAATTGGCAGAAATCCTGTCGTACAATTCTTTTAAAACGTCTCGTTCTCCCTTGGTCAACGCCAAATTTTGCGCCCGGACTTTCTGCATGATCACCGCTGCATCATCAAGTTCGTCTCCGATGTATTCCAGTTCTTTAAGGACAAACTGGGCATTGATGTTTTCTTCCATCTGCTCATCCGTCAGCCTCTTCTTCGACAAGGATATCAGAAATCGGGATATGTGATGATGATACCAATCCACATTCCTTTCCACCTCCAAAATCCGCAGGAGACTTTCATCTGTTGCCGCCAAGATACTTTCTGGCACCTCCAAAATCATTTTATCCCAAATGAATCGACCCAAAGCCCGAATCTCCTGTAATGCTTGAGATAGGGCAACGGCCGGAATCTCCAGAGAAGATTCATCGATATAGTTCAGTTTCAGGCGGGGCTCAGGCTCGATCCGGTCAGGCAGCCAGCGCTTCAACCCTTGAGCGATCAGGGAATTGAACGGAAAGAAGAGGATGACCATAAAAAGAGCGAACAGCAAATGGACATTGGCCACCTGCCGCTGGAGATCGCTCGTCGTCCACTGCACCACGCGTGCCAATTGCGGCAGGAAGGGGTAAACCAACACCGTGGCCACCACCTTATATCCGGTATTGGCCCAGGCCGCCCGCCTGGCATCCATCTTCTTGGCTGTGAAGCTCGACAGTAACGTGGTAATCGTCCCTCCGGTGTGCGCGCCTAAAACCAGCGGTACGATAGCCGCTAAATCCAACAAATGATGGCTGGCCAAAGACATCATAATGGCAAAAACTGCCGTACTGCTCTGGATAACCGCAGTTAAGGCCATACCAACAACAATCGCTAACAGCGGGCTGTCGCCCAAATGAGACAGGAACGTATAGACCTCCGGAATATTTTTCAAGGGAGCTGAGGCTCCGGACATATTGGCCATCCCGACAAAGATGATTCCAAAACCAATCAGCGCTTGCCCCAAGTGTTTCCACGGACCTTTACCCGATAAATAGAGAATAAAACCCAGAAAAATCGCTCCCAAGGCGACATCCAATATCTGAAAAGCAATGAGCTGGATCGTAATCGAGGTTCCGACCGCCGATCCCAACACGATGCCTAATGCTTGCCCCAGATTCATAAGACCGGCGTTCACAAACTCCACCACTAAAACCGTCGTAGCAGCACTGCTCTGAAAAGCCACTGTCATGATCATGCCAAACAGAACGGCCAGCAAAGTCCGCTTTGTCATCGAATTAAGAATCTCTTTAAGACGATGAGCTGCAAATTTTTGCAACCCGTCAGAGGTGGTCTCCACCCCATACATAAACAAACCCAGACCACCCAAAAACATCAAAACCGTGCCCAATGTTCCTATTTTTCTTCAACTCCTTTAACTTCTTCAAGTTCTGCAGCTCCTCGAACCATGTCACCCGACCTCCCATTGCTGCTCCACCTTTGCCCAGTCTGAACATAGTGCTGTTGCTGTCCGACATTGACGACATGATCTCCCATCCGCTCCAGCGTTCTGGCTAAAATGAGCTTGAATCCCAATTCTTGGTTCATTTCATGCTTCTGGCTGCTCCTGACCAATTCCTGCTGCAGCCGTGCATAGATCTGATCCAACTTCGCATCCTCGGCCACAAGATCGACACGCTTCACATCATCGTCTTTCAAGCCGGCTAAGGCATAATCAAACATGGCTCTTAGCTGTACGACCATTTCCCAAATCTCATCCGGGCAATTCCTATCCAGGTTAAGTTCGCTCAATTCAGCCACGTCACAAGCATAGTCCGCGATCCTTTCCAACTCCTGGGCGATGCGTTGATACCCTAAAATCCAGCGCAGCTCCTGATCCCGAAGTTGCTGTAAACCCATAATATTGAAACAACGACTCACGATCTGATCTCTGGCTAAATCGATAGCCTCATCACGCGAATGCCAATTATCATGCACCTCTGTTTTCAAAGCTTCCAGCGCCTCGCCCAAAAGCACCTGTACCGCTGTTCCAAGTTCTGTCGTCAGCAAACGAAGTTCCATGAGCGTTCGATCATATCCCGTCATGCGAGAAATTGCCACAAGCTTCACCTCCTAAAAAGCATTCCCTAATAGGAAAATTAAAAAACCGCAAACACAACTGCCTGAATATCACCATGAATATCAAACAGCTTGATTTGCGGCTTCTCTCTAACTCTAGCCTTACTATCATATTGTCTTTGTGTTTAAACGGTTGTTTTAAAACATTATATCCTGATGGGAAGTGCTTAGCAACCCTCAAAACAAAATTTTATTGATTTTTCAGATGATCATGAATTATCCTCCGCTCATCAGATGAATTATTTTAACCTCGTCACCATCGTTGACAACCGTCCCAACATATTCGTTGTCCGCAATGGCCTTCCCGTTAAGAATCACGACCAATAAGGGAAAGGTAAATCCTTTGTTTACTAACAGTTGCTTAATGCTTAGTCCTTCTTCCCAGGGATAGTCCTTTCCATTAACCTTAATCATCTGACCACCTCCAGATCGAGAACGATGCTCGATGCTTGTGTGCATGTCATATTCCAAGCCTCGGCCACTTGGTAGATTCTTTGTCATCCTTGGGTCATTTTCTTCTTCACGACGGCTGCCACCTCGGGAAAATCAATACCAAGCCGCTCTAAGGTTTTGATCGTAGGGATTCCGTTAGCGTCCCAGCCTCTGCGTAGATAGACAGCATCACACAGTTTTCGATACTGCTCTTCTCGGTAATTTCTCAGGATCTGAACTTTTTCTGCTGTAGTTTTTCCCTCTGGGTCTAGATTGAGGATGTCTTTCAGCTGAGCATCATATCTGTCCTGTCTCGATTCATATTCTTCCACTGTCACTGGACCGACAGCTCGATAAGGTACTTGATCATATTCTCGGGTACCAAAACCCATGCGCACATTAAACACCCGTTGAAAATTGTAGACAACTTCTGACTGACTAATGAGCCCTTTGTCATCGATATTCGCTCCGGTCACGCCATTGTAAATTTCTACATAGTTGTGCACATGTTCAGGAACCTTAGCGGGTTCCGCCGTCAGGTGATTGTCAGCAGGAACGATATCATTCCAAGGAAGTTTACATAAACCATTTAAACTAAACCAAGTACGAAACATGGGATAATAAAACAGGGCTTCGGCCTTGTCCTCAAAGGTGGGAATTTCATGATTAACCATGTCCATAAAGATGAGCCAGGCCTCATCATGTTGAGCGCCTTTATTGGCCAGCCCGTACCCCCCTTGTTGAGCCAGAGATTCTTTGGTCACATATTCCGAGAACTCCAGCCCTTTGACTTCCATACCGATATCTTGCAGAAAATCCGGATTGGCCCCATATTGTTCAGCAAATAACTTCTTCATCCGCCGGATTCCCAGCCCGGCCATCTTGCCAAAACCTTCACCCTTGGCCATCCGGTGCAGTAATTCCAAGGCGGCTTCAGCATTGCCAAAGTTCAATTTGAGCCCACCTGTAACCCGATCATCAATAACTCCATTTTCATAGCACTCCATGACAAAGGCTGTCGCTGTTCCAAAGGAAAGCGCATCAACTCCGTAAGTGTCACAATAGAAATTCGTCTCGATTACGAATTCCGGATCGAAAATACCCAAAACACTACCGGCAGCGGACGTCGTCTCGTATTCCGGCCCATCAACCAACACCTCTTTGCCTTGATAAGGCCCGGTTTTCAGCTGAAAGGATTTGACAACCTTGGCGCAAGCCAGCGAACATCCATACCAACATTCGTCATGCCCGTTAAGATGGAAGTACTTGGCGAGGAAGACGTCATCCGCAATCTTTGTAGCTTCCGGATGAGAACCGAACTTATAATTACGCACGGGCAAAAGATCATAATCGTTCATGATCTGGGTTAGATGGGCTGTTCCAACCTTTCTCATTCTGCATTGTGAATCATCAAGCGTTCGTATTTCTTCATGAATCTTTTGTCCCGCTTTTTTTAAGGCAGACATGTCAGCCGGGTTATTCAAATCCCCTCTAACCTTAGGGCTCTTAATCACTAAGGCCTTAATATGCTTATCTCTGAAAACCGTACCCATACCGCCTCTGCCGGCTTGTTTTACCCGAACCGCTTTTCTGCGTGCATCATAAAAAGAGAAATTAAGCAATCCAATCAGGGTATGCTCGGCTGCTTCCCCGGCCGCTACCACGGAAATGGTCCCTTTGTCTGCTTCACTTTCCGCATACATATCCGTTAATTGTTCGACCAAGATATGACTGTTAACCGCTTCTAAAGGCGCTTCCTCAATAGTTACTGTTCCTTTCGTGCCATCAATAAACACAATGACGTCGCGCTCGGCTTTACCTTGGATTTCCAGCGCATCCCAACCGGAGAACTTTAAGAAGGGGCCGAAGTGACCCCCAGCGTTGCTATCCATCGCCGACTGCGTCAACGGCGACAAAGCGACGACATAGGATTTACCGGCACCGGGATATTGCGTGATCCCGCCAATCGGACCCGGAGAAATAATCAGCTCATTTTCGGGATCATTCCATTGCGTATGGCCCTGAATACCATCCCACAACAGTTTTAAACCAAAGCCTCTGCCGCCAATAAACTTTTGTTTCATTAATTCTGTGACAGGTTTCTCTGCAAAACCATTTGTGGATAGATTAATGTACAACGTGCGGTTGGCATATCCCTTTTCCAGTTGACCCAATTGATAGTTAAATGTGCCCACAAGTTTATGGGCAGTTTTCATTTCTAAACGATTCATGTGATCTATCCTCCTAAAATCCGGCTTTAACTCCCTGTTATTTCTGCTTATCGCCACTCTACTTCACCGTTTTTCCGGTTCTTCCTTCTCCTTGTTCTCACACCCGCTCCTTTTCTCCGGTCACTCATCGGTGCCTTGGAGCCTTCTAAACTCTTTAATGGTGGTATCCAGATGCTTTGCCACAGCATCCGTTGCCTGTTCAGGATCCCCGCTTTTAATGGCTTCATAAATTTCTGTATGTTGCAGTGCCCACATTTCCCTATACGGTCTATTTTCCACCAAGCGCTTGCGGCTAGGCCCATAATATTCTTTCATTAACCCCATCAGAACGGTCATTAGATTAATTAAAACCGTATTATGAGAAGCACGTACAACACTGAAATGGAACTGACTATCCGATTCATCCGTGTCCCGGCCCTCATTAACATCATTTTCCATATCCCGCAAGAACTCATGCAGTTCATACAAGTCCGTACGCTCAGCCCGTTGAGCCGCCAGACGGGCTGAGCCAGTCTCCAGAACCTGCCGTGCTTCTAATATGTCAAAAACATCATTGATTTCTTTCAGCATGATCGATGCCAAAGGGTCAATTAATTGATCAATTTTAATCTCTTTCACATAAGCCCCACTGCCGGGGGTTATTTCCAGGAGCCCAAGAGAGACCAATGAAGTTAAAGCTTCTCGGACGGCGGAGCGACTTACTCCCAGTTTCTCCGCCAGTTGTCTTTCCGGAAGGAGTTGATCGCCGGGGGCCAGAGTCCCTTCCACAATCAATCTTCGGATCTGCTCCACAACATCCTCATACAGTCTTGTGCGTTTTTTCCGAGTTAGGTCCATAAATGCTCCCCTTATTCTCTTGATGCGCTTGATGCGCTTGATTCGCTTGATGAATTTTTTGCTCGTTTTGATCCAATCATGATATTGGTATAGTATATGGTCTAAACTGGTCTGGCCAATTTCTATATAAATATATTCGCTATAAAACAGTAAATTCCTCTACTGTTCCAGATTCTTTTCACCATCTAAAATAGCAAACCGCTCAGCCTATAGCCGAGGATATCCCCAATCCGTAAGCCTGGTACAAAACCCAAACCGGATTCAGGGATGGCGCTCCGGAGCCGTGCTCGATCTGCACCTGACACCCTCCGCATTCCGTCGCCACTGCTTGAAAAGCCTTCTCTTTCACGCCCCCCTGCACGCGCTGGAAAAGCGTACTTCCGATCTGAAGAGACAGTTCGTATTTCTCCGCTTTAAAGGCAAAACTTCCGGACAATCCGCAACAGCCGGCATCAAGTTCCTGGATTTTCACCCCGGGGATCAGGCGCAGAATACGCACAGAAGGGGTTCCAATTCCCTGAGCTTTTAAGTGGCAAGGAGCATGATAGGCCAACGAAGCCTGAACTTCCCGAAAATCTTTTCTTAGCTCTCCGCGTTCATGCAAAACCCACAGAAATTCAAACAGATCATACGTCTGCGCTCCGATCCGTTGCGCTCCGGGAGCACTCACCCGCGGATAGTCTTCTTTTAAAGCCAAGCCACAGCTTGTGCAGGAGGCAATCACCGGAATCCCCTGTTCCAGGTATGGCTGCATCAAGCCTAAGTTATGCTGGGCGTTCGCCGTCGCCTCCCGAAAACGCCCGTTGGCCGTGAGCGGCACACCACAGCAATGAAAACCAGGCACAATCACTTCGAACCCATTGTGTTCCAAAACCTTAACCACCGCTTGCCCCGTCGCTTCATCGTTATAGGAGATAAAACATCCCGGGAAGTAAACGACTTTCTGCGTCGAGCGTCCCTTCCGGTCCGTCTTCACCCTATCACTTGGCTCAGTCTTTCTACATCCATGCTCTGTCTTTCCACGTCCATGCTCCTCAGACTGTCCATACCGCTCAGTCTCTCCATACGACTCGGTCTCTCCATGCGACTGAGTCTTACCAACCACCGGCGCAATATCGCTCGTGCGAAATTTGCGTCCATACCTTGGCAGCGGTGCCCGCGCACTAATCCCCAGCGTTTTTTCCAAGAGCCGCCGCGTTATTTTCCACCCTAGTACCGTGTTCGCCAGAGGGGGCCAGAGCGTACCTAAACGTCCAAGATACTCGGCCCGACCCAGTAGGTGATCCCTCATTCCCAGCCGACAAATGGCCTTTCCCGTTCCGGCTTCCTGCTCCTGCCTACGTACCTGCAGAATCATGTCCGTGATGCAAACGCCGGATGGGCACGTCACTTCACAGGTCTTGCAGTTCGTGCAGTAGGCGAGACAACCCGGAGCCAAGGCTATTCCTTCTAAACGTAAGCGTTCGGCGTCCGGACCCACGCTCTTGGGTCCGGGAAAGAGTGGATAGACCGCAGCAACCGGACATTGGGCCGTACAGGCACCGCACTTAATACAGGCATCCAAATGCATCCCGTCTTCTCCCCTGGCTGGGTCTAAGTTTAGCTTGTTATCTGCTTGGCGGTCCCCATCTCTGCGAACATATCGCCTATTCATCCTGTTGTTGCTTCCTTTCCTATCCTTTTCCTATCTTTTAGCACCACCCCGGAAATCAGAGACGTGAGTGTCCGGTGGACAGTCACGCCACGCGGCCATTACTAGAGATTCAGCTCATGGCCGAGTGGATCAGAAGCCAGAGGCCGGAGTGGATACCTAAACGGTATCACTGTCTAGCCTACAACCCTATCCGATGGTCCCTCCTTATTCCCAATGGCTCTGCTGATCAGACTTCAACTAGAGGAGTCCTCCCGCTAAAAAACCGGAGGAGAGCGAAACCCCGCCTCCACAATGCCCCACCCACGGATCCCAGTGAGCCAACATGCGCCCTACCACAAAGACGTTCTCTAAGAGGACTTTTCCTGTCACAGGATCACACGGATGCAGGCTGTGATCGACTTCGACGCCCGTATAGGCATAGGGCTGTTCTCCCAAAAAGCGACTTTCGCTCCATTCGGGGGGAACATAGAGCGGCAGCCCTAAAACCGTTTCCCGGACTTCCGTCGAACTTGCGACGCTTCCCCGACCGAAAAAACCGCCCGTCGCCAAGACAAAGACCTTCGCCGTAAAGGAAATCTCTTTGCCTTTGCTTTTCACAATTGCCCGTCGTGCCTGTCCGGATTCGACTTCGACACGCTCGACACCGCTGCCGATGAGCAGTTCTCCCCCGAGCGCCTTGAATCTCCCTCTCAACCTATCATAGAGGGCTTGCCCAGCCGCCGAGGGCGGGAAAGAAGTCATTTCGACAACCGGTAAGGGAGCCTGTGCCAGTATTTTCTCTACCTCCGGACAGGCGGCAGCATGTAAACCCGGAAAAACCAGTGTCTCAGAATCTGAGACCATTTTCCGAGTAATCTCCCCAATCAGGTTTTTAAGGGTCTCTCTTCCCTGTTCTGAACACCAAAATTTGGCGTAAACTGTATCCGGAATAGGTTTGCCAATAGCCTGCCAATCCGCAAACTCCTTTAGGCGAATTCTTTTCAGCTGAATGTTGCTGGAGATAAACTGCTTTTGTAGATTCGCTTTCACTACTTCCGGGAAAAAATCCTTAAGTCCTTCCGGCACAACCAAAACGATCCTGTTGGCATGTGTCAAAGGAGAAGCATCCAACCCCTCCGGGAGCAAATCCGCCGCTCGAAGTGTACCTAAAGGAGTTAATGCCATTCCTGTCCGGCCCCAGGCCCCGTGATAAGACGGACAGCATTGTAAAAAATAAGCAAACGCTTCCTCAACCGTCTCTCCCAAAAGAGCATAGGGATGCCTTTCAATCTTGCGCAGCTGTTCCACCGTGCCAAAATCCAACCCACCCGAAGCAAAAGCCAAGCTTCCTGTCCCTTCGGACACGATCAGAACTCTTTTTCCCCGTTCTTGGGCTCGGATTCCGGCCATAAGCCCTGCTATGCCGCCACCGATCACCAATCCATCCCACATGACATCGTCCCCCCGTTAGTCTTCGATGATCTTGTCTCAGTCACTCTCGTTCGAGACACCCACTTCAAGGAGAGTTCACTCATTCCGTTATCGTTTTGTTATCTTGTAAGTCGAGCAGCCCCGCATAGATAGCGCGGGTAAATTCCGTCTCGCGCAGTTGTTCACCCCAAAGTATCGGACGAATGCCCTTCCAGCGTTGATTCAAAAACCGGACCAATTCCCGACCGAGCGGATCGTATTTCTCACCCTCCCGCCACATGAGGGGAAGCGCTCGATAAGTACAAAACGCCCCCTGGCAGGTTCCCATACCCAACCTGGTTTTGCGCCGCACATCCGCCAGATGGTGCGCATCCGGATCGGCTACCGCTTTTTCCACTTCGGCCACGGTCACCATCTCGCATTCACAAAGAAGCTGCCCTTTGCCCGGATCCTCCCGGATCCTCTCCAATACGGCAACCGCTTCCTGCCCGAGTCGCTCCAGCATTTTTTCTGCCGCTGCACAAGGCAAAAGCGCGAGCGCTTCCTGGCGCAAGTGCTCCGGAAATGCGGGCAATAGGGGTTCTTCCGCCGTACGGCAAGGCGCTGTTTCACCGAGTTTTCCCGCCACCCAATCGGAAGCTTTCTCCGCCATCAGACGATAGGTTGTGAATTTTCCGCCGACAACACTGAGGAAACCCTTGATCCCCTCTTCGGCTTCATGGTCAATCACGGCAAAGGTTCGACTCACCTCACGTCCCTCTTCCTCGTCAAACGAACCCGCAAGTTCGCGATCTTCCCGGTGCAGCGGCCTGACCCCGGCAAAGGCACGGATCACCCGTTTCCCTGCAATCCCCGGCAGTAGGGTTTCCCCCAAATCCAGCAAGCGTTGCACCTCCCGAGCAGTCGGTTGATGATCCGAGGGCATATCCACCCTGTCTGAAGTGGTCCCAAGGATCGTAATCGTTTCATGGGGTACAAAGATGTCTCCGTCTCCAGGGGAACGTAAGCGGTTAATGACCCGCTGAAAAAGCCTGCGATTGAAAGCAAGCAACGTCCCCTTATCACACACGACATCCAACGAAGCTCCCGCTGTAGCCGCTACTCGGTCAGCCCAAGCCCCCGTCGCATTCACAACGATCAAACTATCCACGGTAAAGGCTTCCCCTGTCAGAAGATTTTCCCCTTGCACACCCGCTACCCGTTCTCCATCACGCAAAACCTCATTGACCCTATGATAGGTTAAATACCGACCTCCATGACGTCGAGCGGATTTGGCATTGTCCCATACCAACTTAAACCCATCTACGGCGGCATCCGGTACTTCAAAAACGCGCAACACGTCTTTGGCCAAAAGCGGTTCCTGCTCTAAGGCCTCCTGCACTGGAATTTCCCGCACCGGAATATTAGCTGTCTGACACCCTTTAAGCCACGCTTCCATATAATCCATTTCATCCCCCGGCATCTGCACAAACCAGCCACCGGTAGGTACAAGGCAATTCGGAGCAATACGCTTCAAAATGGCATTTTCCTGAATGCATTCTGCCGCTGAAATCGGATCCTTAACCGCATAGCGCGCACCGCTATGTAGCAGTCCATGAAAACGCGAGCTGGTACCGTGCGCCAAATCTCCCTGTTCGATGAGCAACGCCGAGATCCCTCGCAGGCTTAAGTCACGCAAAATACCAACGCCCGTCGCCCCGCCGCCAATGATCACGACTTGTGCCGAATAGCGGACGCTACCTTTTTCCAAGCCCTGTCCCATGCCCCGAACTCCTTTCATCCCAGTAAATTAAAAAAGCCACCGTAGAAACCGTCCCACAGACGCTCCCTCCGGTGGCTTCTCCTATTCTCTAAGCCAATTTATCAAGTTCGTTTGCCCACTTCGTTTACCCAATAACCTTTGCCTTAATACAATACTTCGTCTTAATCCAGCTTCTTTACGGTTTACGCTAACTTCTATACTTCCAAAGCTGGCCTCAGGTCGTTATTCTCCTCAATCCTTAACATACGAATATCTTTTGCCGATGAGGCAAACCAGGAAAACTGTTTGGTCAGTTGGTTTACCGCCATGACCGTCTTAACTGCATCAACTGTCGAATTACCAAAATAAACGCTTCCCTGTACTCTATCAAACCCTTTTGTTTGTAGGAATTTGGCGATATCGTAAGAGGCATTGTTATAT
>JAJZPA010000105.1 GCA_021811425.1 Bacillota bacterium
CTTGCACGGAGATTTGCCCGAGCAAAATCCAGACCGATGCGGCCATGATTGAGGCTAGGCAATATACGGCTGAGACGTTGGGACGCCGGGCCAAGCAGCGACTGATTGCAGGTTTCATGGGGAGCAATGCGCTCATCAAGCTGGCCGCCGGGACTTTAAAATTAAGCCGGAAAACCGGGCTGAGTGGCTTGCTGCGGGGCGTAGTACCGTTGGAGCATACCAAAAAGCATTATCAAGAAATGCTGACGGGTCCGGCTGCTCTGCCTTCCGTTATACCGACAACGCGTTCGGAGATGCCGAAACCGAAACCGAAAACGTCTCAACCCCAAAGGCCTGAATCGGAGTTGCCTGAACCGAAAATGTACCATCCGGATACGCCGTATATGGGGATGACGCCTCATGCTAGAATCGCCTATTTTCAGGGTTGTGCGATGAAGCTATTTTTTCCGGAGGCCTCGCATGCGACCGTCAACGTGCTGAGGAAGACGGCTGAGGTTGTTGTTCCGGAAAGCGTCTGCTGCGGGATGCCCCATTTGGCGCATGGCATGGCGGATCAAGCGAAAGCTTTGGCCAAGAAGAACATTGAAGCTTTTACAGAGGCAGATTGGATCATCACGGATTGCGCCAGTTGCGGTAGTTCTTTGAAAGAGTATGGGCAGCGTTTAGCGGCTGAGCCCTTATGGGCCGAAAGAGCCCAGATGTTCAGTCAAAAGGTTATGGGTTTAAGTGAATATCTTTATAAGATAGGCTATCAGCCAAACTATAATGCCTCTTTAAAAGTCACCTATCATGATCCGTGTCATCTCGTACGCGGACAAGGGATCAAGAAACAGCCCAGGGAACTTTTGCAACGAGCCGCGGAGTATGTGGAAATGCCTCAGGCGGATACATGTTGCGGCGGTGCGGGTACATTTTATCTTGATTTTCCGGAAACTGCACAACAGGTTTTAAAAGAAAAGGTTTATAATATCGAAAGTACCCACGCTGAAGTCGTGGTGACAGAATGCCCTTCCTGTTTAATGCAGCTGGCAAAAGGGGAACAACAAAGCGGTCGCTTCAAAGTGATGCACATCAGTCAGGTTTTATAGGATTCACGAGCGAGTTGAGTAAAGATAATTCTCCCGTAGCCTCAGAACAGGGTTTTGGCAGGATGGTTTCCAGTGGAACGTAGTGGATCAAGATTAAATCATGGAGATATATTAAGGAGGGGTGTCGGATGAGCTTGGAGCAGGTACTTGCCCCGTTGCAAGTTCCCAAAATGGTACGAATAAGGCAGACGTTCCCGAGACCTAAACTTGCGGATATTCCTCAGGCCGTTAGGGAAGCGTTGGGGCATCCGCAAATTCTCGGACGTATAAAACGAGGGGATAGGGTAGCCGTCACGGCCGGAAGCAGGGGAATTGCTAATATTGCCTTGATCCTGCGGGAAGTCGTCGCTAATTTGAAAGCAGTGGGTGCCGAGCCGTTTATCATTCCGGCTATGGGAAGTCATGGCGGAGCAACGGCAGAAGGACAGGTTGGTGTGTTACAGCGCTTGGGTATCCGTGAGGAGACGGTGGGGGCTCCGATTTATGCCGGTATGGATGTCGCATATCTGGGAGAGTCAGCCGGCGGGATACCGGTATATTTTGACAAGATTGCCGCCACCCAGGCCGATGTCACCGTGGTGGTGGGTCGGATAAAACCGCACACCTCTTTTCGGGGTGCGTTTGAGAGTGGCTTGGCTAAAATGATCGCCATCGGGTTGGGCAAACAAAAAGGGGCTGAGATCTGCCATGCCGCAGGGCCGGAACACATGTCTCCAAGGATAGAAGACGTCGCTCGGACGGCGATGGTCAAGGCCAATGTGATTTTTGGCGTGGGTATTTTAGAGAATGCCTATGACGAGACTTCGAAAATTGTGGCGCTTTCCCGGGAAGAGATATTGGCGCAGGAGCCGGAGCTTTTGCGCGAGGCGAGGGCTAACTTGCCGCAAATCTTATTTCCGGAGTATGATGTCCTTATCGTTGATGAAATCGGCAAGAATATCAGCGGCTTAGGCATGGATACGAACATTATCAACCGCTTTCCCACCCCGGCGGTAAAGTGTGAGCCTACGCTGCAAAGGATTGTGGTTTTAGATATAACCGAGGAGACGCACGGAAATGTTCATGGTCTGGGACTGGCCGATGTGTGTACCAAAAGGGTATTTGAGAAGATTGATTTCGCTCAGACTTACCCGAACCCTTTGACGTCCAGAGTGCCGGAAGCCTCGAAGATCCCGATGGTCATGCCCAGTGATCGTCTGGCGATTCAAGCGGCCATGCAGACGTGTTGTGATGTGGATTATAATACGATCAAAATGGTTAGAATCAAAAACACCTTGAAATTGGATGAAATTTTGATTTCTGAGCATCTCCTCGCTCAAGCACGCTTAGATTCCCGAATCGAGATCATAGGAGATCCTCAGCCGATGCACTTTACTGAGAGTGGGGATTTGCTTAAACCTTAAGGGCTTAGTTTAATTAAGTGTCGGAGGAGGTTTCCGCTTTTATGAGTGGGAGCTGAATCCGGGGTGAAATGGAAGTGAAACTTTGGTAGATTACGGATCGCTCGTTTCACAATTAGTTCAAAACGTGAGTGTGATTGGCATGATGGCCTATCTGGTTACAAGATTGCCGTCAGTCCATAATGCTTTAACACATTCGCGCCATGACTTAGCCAATAAGATCATCTTGGGTCTTGTTTTTGGGCTTATTTCTGCTGCCGGTAATTGGATGAGTATTGAAGTGAGCCCAGGTTTCTTTGCCAACACTCGGCAAATTGGCGCTGAAGTCGGCGGACTTCTCGGGGGACCGCTCGTAGGGCTCTTGGCCGGTGTTTTGGGTGGCGTTCCGCGCTTGTTCATGGGGGGGTTTCCCATGTGGGCTGCGGTGATTTCCAACATCATTGTCGGACTGATGAGTGGTCTCGTGTACAAGCGCTTTGGCCCCCAGAAGATAAGTCTGCGGCTCGCCGCCTTTACGGGTTTTGCGGGTGAAAGTATTTTGAAGCTGACGGTGATTACGATTGCTAAGCCGTTTGCCATGGCTTGGCAACTGGAAAAAGTGATCGCCATTCCTACGATTACCTTAAATACGTTGGCGGTGGTGTTTTTTGTTTATATTGTTCGTGATGTTTTCCGGGAACAGGAAAAAGTTCAAGCCTTATCGGTTCAACAGGCGATCAGTATGCTCAATAAAACCAGCTGTTTTATGCGGGATGGATTGAATGAGGAGACGGCGGGGAAGGTAGCGGATATTATCTATCAGGGGACGAAAGCGGCGGCTGTGGCGGTGACAGACATCGAAAAAATATTGGCATTTGTGGGCGAAGGAGCCGACCACCATGAGGTGGGAACTCCCATCGTGACGGCGGCCACGAAGCGAATGCTTGAAACAAGGCAACAAGTCATCGTCAATGATCGGCAAGGGGTCGGATGTCCGGTAGTGGGTTGCCAACTTAGCGCCGTCATCGATGCTCCGCTCATCGTCAGTAACGAATTGGTCGGCAGCATCAAATTGTATAAGTCCTATAATGAGGTTATTTCTGCCTATGAAGCGGAACTGATTCAAGGCATCGCCGATTTTCTCAGTTTGCAACTGGCCCAAAAAAAGTTAGACGAACAACAGCTCTTATTATTGCAAATCGAACATCAGATGCTCAGAGCACAGATTAATCCCCATTTTTTCTTCAACACGCTGGGTACAATTCAGGCTTTAATCACATCAAAGCCGGAAAAGGCCATGACCTTAATCAAGGATCTGGCTCGCTTTTTTCGCGCAACCTTGAATCGAGATCAAGAGGTAGTGAGCGTTGCCGAAGAATTGGAATCGATGCGTAATTATATCGATATCGAGAAAGTGCGATTCGGGGACAGAATTAATGTCGTTGAAGCATTGCCGACGGAATTGTTAGCGTACAAGATTCCCATATTTTCGCTTCATTTCTTGGTTGAAAATGCCATACGGCACGGTCTCAATCTGAAAAAGGGGAATGGTACCGTTCGGATATGGGGCTGGGATGATACCGAGTATTGGTATATCAGGGTCGAAGACGATGGGGTGGGCATGACGGAAGCCAGGCTGGAAGACCTGAAGAAAGGCAGACCCGGAAAATCAGGAGACGGGATAGGGATTGGCTTAGCCAATATTCAGCGGCGGATTCAGATGTTGTATGGGGAGCAGTATGGCTTGCAGATGCAGAGTCAAACGAATAAAGGGACTTCTGTTACCCTTCGTTTTCCACGCGAACCATTGGCAGAGGGAGAGAAATCATGAAGACGTTAAAAGCCTTTATCGTTGATGACGAAGTGATCATGTGTGAAGCGTTGCAACGTCAGCTCGAACAAATGCCTGATATTGAGGTTGTCGGGATTTATCACGACGGGGAAGAAGCCTTGGCTATGGTGGAAAGACGGAAGCCGGATCTGATCTTTTTGGATATACGGATGCCTGGACTAAACGGCATGGAGATAGCGGCGATCTTAGATCAGAAAGTGGATGCGCCGGCCGTTGTTTTTGTGACGGCCTATGATGAGTTTGCTTTAAAAGCCTTTGAAGTGAATGCGATGGACTATATTTTGAAGCCTTTCGATAAAGCCGATATTGAACGGGTACTGCGCAAAATGCGCAAACATGCGTCAAGCGATGCTTTGGATCTGACAGGAGACAGACTCGTTCCGAAGAAAAGGGCCAACGAGCATCCTCAGAAATTTTGCGGTTACCAGGGAGAGGTTAGGGTCATTGTGGATAGCCGCTCGATTCAGTTGTTTTATGCGGAGGGTGGGGAAGTTTTTTTGGTGACGGAAAGCGGCGAGAAGTATGTGCTTAGGCAGACGTTACAAGAGGTGGAGGAGAAACTGGATGATAGCCGGTTTTTCCGTTGCCATCGTAATTATATTGTCAACATTGATTTTGTTAAACAAATTTCACCGTGGTTTAACCGGGGTTATCTTCTGAGTCTGAAAGGGGGAAGCCCCATCGAAGTGCCAGTCAGCCGAGCGCATGTCAAAACCCTGGAACAATATATCTATTTCTAAGGCGAAGACACGGGCGGGAAGACGCGGGGACGGTTTCTCTGTCTATGACCGAGAAAAATCCAGGCAATTGAAGTGAACTTCGCTCAATGCCCGCTTACTAGGAGTGGGCATTTTGAATGGTATACGGTGATGAATTTTAGGGTATGGTATTCTATCCCGCCGACTGGGAATGTCAGGCGGGATTTTGGCATGGTTAAGGCTGATTTTGGCTGACTCATTCGTAAAGTGGACACAGTATTCAGCATTTTATTTATAATCACAACAGATAAACGAAATGAACGAGATAAACAAGTTGAACAAACGTCATCGACCAACAAACTTCAGTTTAGGAGGGATTTCAAGCCTTGATCACAGCAGCAGAGAATACGAAGGTGATCGTTAACCAGGATTGGTGTAAGAAATGCGGCATATGTATTGCTTTTTGCCCTAAGAAAGTGCTGGAGAGCGACGATTTGGGACGCGTTGTCGTCGCGCATCAGGAAGAGTGCATCGCTTGTAAAATCTGTGAACGGCTTTGTCCGGATTTTGCCATTAATATCGAGGTGAATAAAGATGAGTAAAGCACGCTTAATGCAGGGTAACGAAGCCTGTGCCGAAGGGGCGCTGGCGGCAGGTGTCCGTTTTTATGCAGGCTACCCCATAACTCCCTCCACCGAAATCGCTGAGATCATGGCTGAGAAGCTCCCGCTGCTGGGCGGGACATTCATCCAGATGGAAGATGAAATCGGCAGCATGGCGGCCGTGATCGGGGCTTCTTTGACCGGAGCCAAATCCTTAACGGCCACGAGCGGTCCCGGGTTTTCACTCAAGCAGGAGAACCTTGGCTATGCTATCGCCACCGAGGTTCCCTGTGTGGTTGTCAATGTGCAACGGGGCGGTCCCAGCACAGGTCTCCCAACCTCACCGGCTCAAGCGGATGTCATGCAAGCCAAATGGGGAACACATGGGGATCACCCCATGATTGCTTTATCACCCTCTTCCGTGCAGGAGTGCTATGAATTAACGGTTAAAGCCTTCAACTTTGCCGAAGAATTCCGCACCGTGGTGATCATGCTGATGGATGAAGTCGTGGGGCATCTAAGAGAAAAAGTTGAACTTCCGGAATCCCTACCGGTTAAAAATCGGAAAAAACCGACGGTTTCTCCCGACCGGTATCTGCCTTTTGCCAATGATCCAAGCCTGATTCCCGCCATGGCCAATTTTGGCGAGGGCTATCGTTACCATGTAACCGGACTTACTCACGGGGAGAACGGGCTTCCCACCGGAAAACCGGAAGTGACCGCTAAGTTCTTGAAAAGACTTACGCAAAAGTTTGATCCCTATTTGGAGCGCATCCAGTTGTGGGAAGAAGCGAATCTGGAAGATGCCGAACTTATTGTACTGGCCTATGGTTGTACAGCCAGACCGACCCGTGAAGCCGTAGATGCTGCGCGCCGTGAAGGACTAAAGGTGGGGCTTTTCCGGCCCATCACCATTTGGCCGTTCCCTTCCCGGGAAATCGCCAAATATAAAGGACGAAAGTTCTTAGTCCCGGAGATGAATACCGGACAACTTGTCGGCGAAGTGGAAAGGGTATTTGGCTTTGAGGGTGTCGAACGTCTAAACCGTATCGACGGAGAATTAATCACCGTAAGCGAAATCCTAGAAAAAATCCGGGAGGTGATGTCTGATGTTCAGTGAGATAGCCGAGTATTTTCGAACGGAAACGTTACCCCATATGTGGTGTCCCGGCTGTGGCAACGGCACGATCACAGCGGCCTTGGTCCGGGCGATCAAGACCTTGGGGCTCGACCAAAATAAGGTGGTCATTGTCTCGGGAATTGGCTGTTCTTCGCGCCTGCCGGGTTATCTGGATTTTAACACCCTGCATACCACCCACGGGCGGGCCTTGGCTTTTGCTACCGGGATTAAGGCCGCTAAACCTGAGCTCGACGTCTTTGTGGTCATGGGTGATGGGGATTCATCGGCCATCGGAGGGAATCACCTTATCCATGCCGCCCGGCGCAATATTGATTTAACAGCCATCATCATCAATAACAACATTTATGGCATGACCGGCGGCCAAAGCTCACCGATGACTCCCCATGACAAAAGAGCGACCACTTCACCTTATGGCAACTTAGAAAGGCCGTTCCAACTGTTGGATTTAGTTCAGGCCGCAGGAGCCACGTATGGAGCCAGAGCCACAGCCTACCATAACCAGCTCCTGAGCAAGCTGATCATCGATGCCTACAATAATCCCGGTTTTTCGGTCATCGAGGCAATTTCCCAGTGTCCCGTATCCTATGGCCGGCGCAACAAATTTAAAACCCCAGCCGATATGCTGCTTTGGCAGAAAGAGCACGGAGTTACTGCCGGACGGAGAGCACTGGAAGAGGGAGATTTTCTGATCGGGGAGGTTTTCAACAAAGAAGCTCCGGAATATACCCAGGAATACGAAAAGTTGCGTCAAAGATTGAAAGGAGGAGCGCGCTAATGGCTAAGCAGCAAGTATTATTCACGGGAACCGGCGGACAAGGACTAATACTGGCAGCGATCATGCTCGCGGAAGCAGCGGTGCTCGCCGGTAAAAATGTGGTTCAGTCCCAGAGTTACGGACCGGAAGCCCGCGGCGGCGCCAGTAAAGCGGAAGTCATCATCAGTGACGAGGTGGTTAACTATCCTAAAGTGCAGAAGCCGGACGTGGTCCTAGCCATGAGCCAGGAAGCCTATCGGAAGTACGGCTTCACCCTCGACGAAGCCTCCATCCTCATTATTGATAACACTTATGTGCAAGACGTCAAATCAAGAAGCAAGAATTTCTATGCTTTGCCGCTCACGAGAATCACCCGAAATCAACTGGGCAGTGAACAAAGCGCCAATGTGGTGGCTCTGGGTGCGGTTGCCGCCCTCAGTCGTTTAATCTCCCTGGAGGAATTGCGCCAAGCCGTCCTCCGGAGGGCTCCGAAGGGAAGCGGGGCGAGAAATCTCCAAGCGTTGGAAATCGGCTGGCAATTAGGGGCTGAAGCGCTTGAGCCGGCAGCAGTGAAGCCGGCACGGGTCGGCTGACAGGGGTGAACGTCAAAGGTGAATGAAGAAGGCACAAGCTTAGTTTTGGAGCAAAAACGAGTTCTCGAGCAAAACTTGGCTCAGGGGTTGCACACGGTTCTTCTGGAAGACTGGGGCGGCCCCAGAAGCCCATTGGCGTTGCAATTCATCCGGGACACCCTGATTCCGGATTTGGTAAGCTGTTTCTCTGCGAATTCAGACTTATGGCTGAATCCGACCTTCGCTGAAATTATTGCCTGGAAACTCAAATCTCAGTATGCCTATCCCCAAGCGGTGGTCAGCAACTTAGCTGCGGATTTGCTGGCCGTTGTCCAAAGGCAAAGCCAATTGCCCCAAAATCAAGATCCCAAAGAACCCTGGCGTCGCATTTTTCGCTTATGGGTATGTGAGGAAACACTGCCGGGTATCGAAGAAAGAACCGGCTATCCTCTGGCCTACCTGGAGTTGCGCTTTAGGCGCTGGAAAAAGCTAAAAGCCTTTCTCGCCCAAAGCAGGGCAAGCCTTTTGGAGTGCTTGGGAAACCCGGAATTAAGGGAATATGGTTTTTCGGAACTCAGTTTTCTTTATCAATTTCAGGAGGCACTCGCTGCAGAACCCCTGTTTAAGGAACGCCTGATCTTGGAGCAAGTTATTGTGGAACTGGGGTTGCCGCTCCAGGTTTCCGATTTGGTGATGATTTTGGAGATTGTACAGACTCACGAAGGCCGGATGAACGAAAAAGAACTCTCCGATGAACTGCACTTCTTTCCGGACGATAGGTTAGCCAATGTTATCGCTGGCCTGATCGCTTTACACGTTCTCCAACGTAACAAATCCGGGAAGTTAACCCTCAGTGAGAAAAGTGCGCTGACCATAGCCCCTTTTCTGACGCCCAAGATCGTGGCTCAACTCCGAATGGCTCTTGATGTTGGTGATATTGAGCGGGCTAAACAACGTCTTTTGACGTTAAATCCTGAGGTTTTAGTCAAAGTAATTGAGGATGGGGTACTGAAATTTGATCCGGATCTCGCGTTAACACTTTTAGAAGGGCTTTTCAAACAGGTCAATCGGAGAGTGGATCTGTATCTTTTACCGATCTTTGGCCAATTTGAAGCGGCTTTTGCACTGCTTTTGGCCTGTTTGGGGGATCATGACAGTTTAATTCGGGCAAAGGCCTGTGCAGCCTTAGGGCAGTTAGGCCGGAAGGATGCTGCGTTTCGTTTGATTCAACGACTGCATGATCCGGTGGCAGAGGTGAAAGAAATGGCGGCCCAGGCTTTAGGGGATCTGGGTTCTGTGGCGGCAGTCAAGGCCTTGTTGAGCGTTGCGGAGGATTATAGCGAGGGTTCAAACGTGAGGAGACGAGCACAGGAAGCTCTGCACATGATCGAATCCCGCCGGCGATTCAGGTTGAACGTGACGCAAAGCAGTTAAACAGCATGATGAGCACGATGAGCATGAAGGCAACGAAGGGAGAGAATCAATTCGTGAAAATGTTCGAATACATGGGGAAACAGCTTTTTGCCCAATTTGGTTTGCCTGTTCCGCAAGGGAGAATGGTTAAGAGCCCGGATGAGGCGGCCCAGGCGGCCGCTGAAATCGGTGGGCCTGTCGTCATCAAGTCCCAGGTTTTATCAGGTAAGCGGGGTAAGGCCGGTGGGATCAAATTTGCGGACAATCCAGAAGGGGCAAAGGCTGCCGCAGAGGAACTGTTGGGTCTGACCATTCAAGGTCTGCCGGTGGAGATCCTCCTGGTGGAAGAAAAACTGCGAATTGACAAGGAGCTTTATCTGTCCATCACCATCGATGGGGCAGCTAAGAAACCGGTGCTCATCGCCTCGGCTCACGGCGGTATGGAGATTGAAGAAGTGGCCGAGGCGCACATGATTAAGGAGTATATTGAGGTGGAACTGGGGATGCAGGATTTTATCGCCCGCGATGTCGTCAGAAGAATGGGCATTCCCGCCAATAGTCCCCACGGTCAAGCATTGGTTAAGCTCATGAATACGCTCTACAAAATCTTTACGGAAAACGATGCTGAACTGGTAGAAATTAATCCGCTGGTATTGAGCGGGGACAAAGTCATTGCCGCGGATGCCAAAGTGACCATCGACGATGAAGCGCTCTATCGTCAGACTGATCTTCCCCGAGTCGAAGAACGAACCGCGACTGAAAAAGCAGCCCATGATTTGGGGCTTGCCTTTGTGGAATTGGACGGCGATATTGGCGTGATGGCGAATGGAGCCGGAATCACCATGGGCACGTTGGATACCCTAACTTATTACGGCGGCAAACCGGCCAACTTCCTCGATGCCGGTGGCGGAACCGGGGAAGAAGGAACAGCCAAGGCGCTTGAACTCATCTTAGCGAGGAAGCCCAAGTCCATTATCATCAATATCTTTGGCGGAATCACCCGCTGCGATGATGTGGCTAGAGCCTTTGCCTCCGTTAAAAAGAAGATGGGCATGCCGGTTCCGGTGGTGATCCGCTTAGTCGGCACCAATCAGGAAGCCGGTCGGGCTATTTTGAGGGAAGTCGGTATTGAAGCCTATGACTTCATGCAGGATGCCGCCAAGAAAGCGGTTGAGCTGGCGAATTAGAAGTCGGAAGGCAGAGGTCGGAGGTCAGAGGTCGGAAGGCAGAGGCCAGAGGTCGGAAAGGTTTTGACAAGGAGGAGTCGTTAAATTGGCCATTATTATTGATGAAAATACGCATGTCATCGTTCAGGGTATCAGCGGTAAACAGGGGCTTTTCCATACCCGGCAAATGCTGGC
>JAJZPA010000106.1 GCA_021811425.1 Bacillota bacterium
GTGGCCTGCAACAATATTTGTGGGACAGTGCTTAAATGGTATGAGGCCTTGGCTCATCTCTTGAAGGTGCCTCTCTTGATGCTGGACACGCCATACTTACCGGGAGAATTGACGGAACATGCGCACCAATATGTTTTGGAACAATTGCAGAACATGGTTGGGCAGTTGGAGAACTTAACCGGAAGAAAGCTGGATATGCAGGAGCTGAAGCGGCAAATGGCGCGCAGTGCGGAAATGACGAAACTTTGGCGGGAGATCCGGGAACTGGCTCAAGCCCATCCCTCTCCCCTCAATGGTCCGGATTTATTTATTCAGATGGCACCCATTGTGGCGGTGCGAGGATCGCAGGAGGGAATCAACTACTACCGGAAGTTAAAAGCAGAAACGGAGGAACGGGTTCGCCGGGGCGAGGGGGCGATCCTGGAGGAAAAGACCCGTCTGGTTTGGGATAACATTGCCATTTGGCCGAAACTCTTTAACTTTACCAAAATGTTTACCGAGCGTGGGGCTTGTTTTGTCACGGATACTTATAGCGGCGGCTGGGCGGCCGAGCTGGCTTCGGGTGATCCCCTGGAGAGTCTGGCAGCGACCTATACGGAGATTTTTCTGAATCGCTCGCCGGAGTTTCGGGCACGGCAGATGATTGAACTGGTCGAAGCGTATGAGGCGGATGGGTTCGTTATGCATTCTAATCGTTCTTGCAAGCCCTATTCGCTGGTACAGGAGGTTATTCGACGCCGGGTGATGGAGAAAACCGGTGTGCCGGGTCTTATGGTGGAGGCGGATATGGCGGATCCCAGGGCTTATGCGGAGGAATCTGTGCGCACGCGGGTGGAAGCATTTTTGGAAACACTTCAGGCCCTGTGAGGAAGCGGAAATCTCTTGTGCAAGCGTTGCTGAAAGCAGACTCGGGGTATTCTGACTGACTACTAACTACTAACTACTAACTACTGAACTGGGGTACGGGAGGAGAAAATGCAGTGGAAGAGTTTTTCGTCGGTGTGGATATTGGCTCGCTGACAGCCAAGGTTGTTCTGGTTGATGCTCAGGGCCAAGCACTCGCTGGGGCCGTGGCTCGCTCCGGCTACAGTGGCCGGGATGTGGCGCAGCGGTTGACCCAAGAAATTCTTGAGGAAAAAGGCATTAAGGTAGAGCAGATCAAGGTGACCGTTGCCACGGGATATGGGCGGGTGACTTATCCGGCCGAGCGGGAAGTGTCGGAAATAACCTGTCAAGCCAAAGGGATCGTGCATTTCTTTCCGGGGGCAAGGACGGTGATCGATATCGGAGGGCAAGATAGCAAGGTGATTAAGGTGTTGCCGGGTGGCAAGGTGATGGATTTTGCCATGAATGACAAGTGTGCCGCCGGCACCGGGCGCTTCTTGGAGGTCATGGCCGGAGCGTTGGAGGTGTCCCTGGAGGAAGTGGGAGCATTGGCTGTTAAGGCAGAGGAACACAAGGCGATCTCTTCTTTCTGTACTGTATTTGCGGAATCGGAAGTGATTTCACATGTGTCGGCCGGAGCCCTTAAACCGGATATCCTGGCGGGAGTCTGTGATAGTGTGGCGGCACGGGTATCGGCTTTAGTGGAGCGGGTGGGTCTGGAACTCGATGTTGTCTTTACGGGTGGTGTGGCCAAGAACGCCGGCGTAGCCAAAGCGTTGAGCGAACAAATTGGGTATCCTTTGTTGATTCCGGAAAATCCACAGATTACGGCAGCCTTAGGGGCCGCTTTGCTGGCTTGGGGAATGGGGTAAAAGTTTCCCTGAATACGACGGTGTTTCAGGATTTAATCGCTTGGATATTGCGGTTCAAAAGCTTTGCCGGAAAGGATGAGTGATTCTCAATCCGTGGACATTAGCCAATGAGCAGGTCTGGCAGAAGACCCACCGCCTCGGGGGAAAACTCTTTGTCCTCGTGGGAGTGCTGGGCATCATCTCAGTCTTTTTCAATCCCATGTTGCGCTTTGGACTGTTTATGGGTGGAGTGGTCGCGTTGCTCGTCGTCACGACGGTCTAAATGTATTGACAACGTGAATAAAATATAATACATTGTAAACAATGAATGGCATAAGGAGGCGTTGCAATATGGCACAGACAAGCATCAATGTTCGCGTCGATGAAGATGTTAAGAAACAAGCGGAAGCTCTCTTTGACGGCTTGGGTCTCAACATCAGTACGGCGGTCAATATTTTTCTGCGTAGATCCTTGTCGATGCGTGGCTTACCTTTTGAGGTCAGGGAAGATCCATTCTACAGCGAGGCCAACATGAAACGGCTGCAGGAGTCGGCCCAACAGATAAAGAACGGGAAAGTCGTTGTCAAGACGATGGACGAATTAGAGAAAATGGCCGATGAATAATTTAACCTTTGCAGAACACGGCTGGGAAGATTATCTCTATTGGCAGATGCAGGACAAAAAGACGCTGAAACGGATCAACGAGCTAATCAAGGCCATCCAGCGTGACCCTTACAAGGGGATCGGGAAGCCGGAACCGCTTCAGGGCGATTTGTCCGGATTCTGGAGCCGTCGCATCGACGACGTGAATCGCCTTCTATATCGGATTGAGGACGGGAAAATCATTATAGCAGGCTGCCGGACGCATTATGGTGATAAATAAACCTAAGTGGCCGCGGCCGATTAAGGTAGAACGGCTTAACAAAGTGGTAGCGGAGTTGTAGACTACCGTTGAGGTGGTCTGAGGTGGCATCGAAGTGGGACCCTCCCTTTTGGATCGGGGATCGGCTGTTCACCCCGGCAGACATCAAACTGATCCGGTGGACAACCGATCGTTTTGGGGGGCTGAGCCGGACGGAACTGGCCAGCACGATCTGCGAGAACCTGCCCTGGAAGGCGCCGAACGGGCAACTGCGGGTACATGAGTGTCTACTCGGCGAAACTTGTCGTTTCGCGAAGGGTCCTGGAACCTACGCGGAACGACAAAAAATGACATCCCATTAGCATGTTCCGCCGAGTATAGTCTATAGCCTGCATTGATACCGAGGGTTTTATGGAGCTAAAGAGCTAAAGAAACGGCAATGAGGGCCGTTTCTTTAGCTGAAAACATAGCGATACGGTAAGACAAGAAAAAGGATTTTGGCAGGAGATGATGAAAAAGGTACGACATAAAGTTATTCTGGAGGAAGCATGCTCACAGCAGCGATTCATGGATTTTTACTGGCTATGCCGCTTATCGTCCCCTTAGGGGCTCAAAATGTCTTTGTCTTTAATCAGGGGGCCTTACAGCCCAAATTCATCAGGACAATGCCCGTCGTGATCACGGCGGGGCTCAGTGACACCTTGCTCATATCGTTGGCCGTCATGGGCGTGTCTGTTGTCGTCTTGAGCGTGTTTTGGCTAAAATCCTTGCTCTTGACGGTAGGGATTCTGTTTCTTCTCTTTATGGGCTGGAGCACTTGGAGAAGTAAACCCAATATAGGCCAAGGTGGCGCAGCCCAGGGCGAAGCCGGCGAGCATGAGGTAAACCGGGCTTTTTCGGCGAAGAAGCAGGTTCTCTTTGCGGCCTCAGTTTCCCTCTTGAATCCCCATGCGATTATGGATACGGTTGGGGTTATTGGCACCAGTTCCTTGAAGTACGAAGGCTTGGATAAGCTGGCCTTTACGTTGGCCTGCATCTCAGTCTCCTGGTTCTGGTTCTTTACGTTAGCTATCGCCGGGCGGTTCATGGGTACGCTGGATAAAACCGGCCGCATCATGCTCATCGTGAACAAGGTTTCTGCAGTTGTCATGTGGGGAGCAGCGATTTATATTGGAATGGCATTGTTTTAGCGGAGGTGGGCCATGGTACAAATTCAACTTGATAATAAAAACCTGTATACAGCTTGGCAGAAATTCGTGACTGAAGGCCGAGTGGATAGTGACCAAGTTCGTGAAGTAATCATGAAATCCTGGTACTATTGCGTGAATGCTGGGGTCGATCCTTACCAGAAAAAGGTCAAAGAACTCAGCGAAGGGCAAGAACTTCAAGCGAGGCTAGCTGAGAATGAAGAACTTATCAAACTGAGTCTTCCGGTGATGGAAAACCTTTATCAATTTGTTGCGGGTTCTGGGTTTACGGTAACGTTGGCTGATGAAGAGGGGGTCATCTTGAACATGATCGGTGACGAGGACGTGACAACGTCCATCGCCAGAGGTAACTTTGTTGTTGGAGCGAATTGGAGCGAAACAAGCGCTGGTACCAATTCGATCGGTGTTGCGCTTCGTTTTAATAAGCCAATTCAAATTTTCAGTTATGAGCACTTTTGCATCTGCAGCCATCAATCAACCTGTTCGGCTGCCCCCATTCATGATACCACCGGGCGAATTATTGGGGTTCTGGATATGACTGGATACTATGAAAGAGTGCACTCCCATACTTTAGGAATGGTAGTCGCAGCGGTTTACGGCATTGAAAAACAGTTGGAATCTCAAGAAGCCTGGTCCCGTTGTCGTTTGGAAGAGCGTTATAAGCATGCTGTTATGGAATCAATTGCTGATGGGATCTTAGCGACGGATGAAAATGGGATAATTACACATATCAACAGTTCTGCCGCTAGAATTTTGCAAAGTGAGCCAGAGAAGATTCTGACGAAGGACATTCTCGAATTCCTTGGGCCGTTCACATTCGGACGAACTCGATCAGAGGCTGTCAAGAATTTTACCGATCATGAAGTTGACATCATCATTGGGGATAAAAAGAAAAAGGGAATTGTCTCCACTCGTCCGATCGAAGGGCTAAGCGGTGGCCGACGCGGAACCGTTGTGCTCATTAACGAAATCCATCGGACGCGCAAACTTGTCCAGCGAATGGCCGGTGCAGAAGCCAAATTAACGTTTGCGGATATTCTTGGGCAGTCGGAGAGTTTCTTGGCCACCGTGCGTTTAGCGAAGACCGCAGCCTCCGGATACTCAAATATTCTGCTTTTAGGGGACAGCGGTACGGGCAAGGACGTGTTTGCCCAGGCCATTCATAATGCGAGCAACTGTAGTAATGGCCCCTTTGTCGCCATCAATTGTGGAGCGATTCCACGCGATTTAATCAGCAGTGAATTGTTTGGCTATACGGAAGGTGCCTTTACCGGAGCTAAACGAGGGGGTAATCCGGGTAAATTTGAACTCGCTGATGGTGGAACCATTTTTCTTGATGAAATTGGTGAGATGCCTTTGGAACTCCAGACGATTCTGCTTCGAGTCCTAGAGCAGAAGTCCGTTGTACGCATCGGCGGTCAAGAGGTTATCCCTGTGAATGTCCGGGTTATCGCTGCAACGAACCGAAACTTGGCTAAAGAAGTTGAAGTTGGTAATTTCCGCAGGGATCTTTTCTTTCGCTTGAATGTGATCAGTATTCTCCTCTTGTCGTTACGGGAACATCGGGAAGACGTGCGTGTTCTCGGAATACACTTTATCAAAAAGATGAATGCATTGTTGGGCAAGGAAGTTTCTCATGTTGCTGAATCGGTGTGGGGGTATTTGCAGGGATATGATTGGCCGGGCAATGTTCGGGAACTCTATAACGTCTTAGAGCGGGCAATGAACGTGGCCCAGGGGCACGAGCTTACGGTTGATACCCTACCCGCAGAGATCATCAAAACCTGTTCCCGGCGGGTTTCGCAGAGAAGTTTCGATGAGATGGAGAAAGAACTGATTTCGACATTGCTCGAAGAATGTCAGGGCAACATGTCCCTTGTGGCGACGAAGTTAGGCATTGCTCGTTCCACATTGTATCGAAAGTTGCAGAAGTATGACCTCAATCATCCAGTGAGACAAGACAAGGTGTAGCGAAAGACAACACTGTCCCAATATGCAACAGCGAAGATCAGTATTAACGACATGATTTTCTGAATAATAGGGCATTTCTAACCTGTGCCAAGCTTGGCACAGGTTTTGCTTTTGTATATTCGATGAGAAGCCAGTGCTTTTTCAGATTGTGACTTAGGAGGGGACAAGAAATGCCTATGAAAGACGGAAACGCTTATCGGGAGAGCCTCAGGACTTTGAAGTTGAATGTTTATGCCTTTGGCGAGAAAATCGATAATGTGGTTGATCATCCGTTGTTCTCGCCGCATATTAACGCGGCTGCTTTAACGTACGAGTTGGCTCATGATCCCACTGCGGAGGATTTGGTAACCACTACGTCGCATTTGACTGGCAAGAAGATTAGTCGGTTTACCCATATTCATCAAAGCACTTCTGATTTGGTGAAAAAGGTCAAAATGCTACGGATGATCGCCAATCGAACCGGGACTTGTTTCCAGCGTTGTGTGGGATTTGATGCCATGAATGCGACGTACACCGTAACGTATGAGATGGATCAAGCGTTGGGAACCCATTATCACGAGCGCTTTCGTCAGTACCTGGAGTACATCCAGGAAAATGATCTGATGGTGGCCGGTTCAATGACTGATCCGAAAGGGGATCGAAGTCTCAGGCCAAGTCAACAAGCTGACCCGGACATGTATGTTCACATTGTTAAGAAAAACGAGAAGGGCATAGTTATTCGAGGGGCCAAAGCGCATCAAACAGGTATTGTTAATTCTCATGAGATGCTGATTATGCCGACAACGGCGTTGTCGGCAGAGGACTTTGCTTATGCAGTGGCCTGCGCTGTCCCAACCGATGCCCCAGGAGTTCTGCATATCTTTGGCCGCCAAACTAATGATGAACGGCGTTTGGATGGAGAAATCGACCAAGGAAATGCGCTTTACGGAATTGTCGGCGGAGAAGCTCTGACCGTGTTAAACGATGTCTTTGTCCCGTGGGAAAGAGTGTTTATGGCTGAAGAATTTAAGTTTGCCGGACTGTTGGTAGAGCGGTTTGCTTCCTATCACAGACAGAACTATGGAGGCTGTAAAGGCGGCGTAAGCGATGTGATCATCGGAGCCACGGCAGCCATGGCCGAGTACAGTGGGACAGCGAAAGCATCCCATGTGAAAGATAAGCTCACGGAGATGGTGCATTTGACCGAGACCCTTTACAGTGGGTCCATTGCTTGTTCTGCCGAAGGCGCACCCACTCCCTCGGGGGCATATTTCGTGGATCCCATGCTCGCGAATACAGTCAAACAAAACGTTACTCGCTATATCTATGAGATCTGCCGTCTTGCTCATGATATTGCCGGAGGCTTTATCGCCACACTTCCATCAGAAAAAGATCTCCATCATCCAGAAATTGGTCAATACGTTGAGAAGTACTTTAAAGGTGTTGCCTCTGTTGCCACGGAAGACCGTATCCGCATGGCCCGTCTGATTGAAAATATGACAGGTGGAACGGCCTTGGCGGAAAGCATGCATGGAGCAGGATCACCTCAGGCGCAGCGGGTCATGATTCTTCGCCAAGCTAATTTGGAACGAAAGAAGAGCTTAGCCGAAAAGCTAGCCGGAATCAAAGCCAAGAACTAGGATATGAGCCAGTTAAGAGTCGGGGTTAAATATTGCGGTCATTGCAATCCAACTGTGGAGGGGCCTCAGGTTATTGATCAAATTCGAACGCTGGATCCCGAAGTTCGTTTCGTTGCCTGGGATGACATTAGCAAGGATATCCTTCTAATTTTCAGTGGATGTGCGACGGATTGTGTGAATAAGCCGGAATTTTCCGGCCCGGTAGTCCATGTGGCGGGTTATTCGCTAGTGCATAAGCGAGTTTTGCCTGAGGAATTTCCCGCCTCCATCCTTAATGCCATAAGGGAAAAGGAGGAAAAAATGGTGGACGTGGCAATCAATTACAAAAAGAAAGCAGATAAGCGCATGACACTCTACGATGCTATCAAGACATTTGTCGGTGACGGATGTTCTATCGCTTTTAGTGGGATGGGCGGAGCCCAATGTGTCGCGCAGACGTATGAGGTCATTCGGCAAGGTAGAAAAAATCTGACACTCATAGGGGACAGCCCTTGTGAGAGTGGGGATATGTTAATTGGGGCCGGAACGGTGAAAAAGGCCGAACTCGCTTGGTGTTCCTATGCCGTCGCGGGGCTCGGTTATAACTTCAGGAGGGCCATCGAAAATAAGATTCCACAGGCGATTGAATTGGAGGAATACTCCAATTACACCATTGGGTTGAGGTATTTGGCTGGAGCCATTAACGTCCCGTATATTCCGACAAAGTCTCTCTTGGGGTCGGATTTGCCCAAGTACAATACGAAAATCAGGATTGCTCAAGACCCTTACACGGGGGAGGCTGTAGCACTGGTACCCGCTGTTCATCCAGATGTGGCCATTGTCCATGTATCCAGGGCGGACAAGAGAGGGAATGCCCAGATGTTTGGGTTCACATCCAATGCCGAAAACCTCGCCCGTGCTGCTCAGCACACGATCATCACCTGCGAGGAGCTCGTGAGTACAGAGGAGATTCAACGATATCCCAATCTAACCGTGGTTCCGGAATATGCGGTCGATGCGGTCGTTGAGGTTCCATATGCCGCTCATCCGTGGAATATGCCCTATGCCTATGTTTATGATATGCCGTTTCACACTGTGCAGTTAGAAGCGTTTAAGACCAGAGACGGGTTTGAACGCTGGCTGGAAGAGTACTGTTTTGAACCCGGAAGCTGGGAGGGCTACTTGAGAAAAGTTGGCTATGAGCGATTGGATACATTGCGTCAGCTAGAGCGACGGTTTACGAAACTGAACTACTAAAGCATGGGAAGGTGGGATGGAAATGAGCAACGATTACGCTGGGGACTACACGCTGCAGGAGTTGCTGGTGGCTGCCTCGGCACGCGAAATTCGTGATGGAGATGTGGTTTTTGCCGGAGTCGGCGTTCCGAGTTTAGGGGTGTTGGTCGCCAAGTTAACCCATGCCCCGAATCTCATTATGGCAATGGAGTCGGGGAGTATTGGGCCGCAGCCTTACCGGGTCATTTTGGGTATCGGAGATAATGCTTGTGTGGAAAACAGCATCTGCACCACGTCTCTCTGGCGGTTGTTTTCCGATCAGCAAAGGGGCTATTTCGATGTCGGCATGATTGGCGGAGCACAAGTTGACAAGTACGGCAACCTCAACAGCACCGCCATCTTTGGCGAAGGAGATTATTACACTCCTGCTTCACGCTTGCCCGGAAGTGGAGGAGCCAATGATATTGCCAACTCAGCTAAACGCACGATTATCATGCTTCCGTTGCAAAAGCGGCGGTTTCTGGAACGGGTTGACTATATTACTTCACCCGGATATATTACGGGGTTTGATGCGAGGGAAAGGCTGGGCCTGCCAGGAGGGGGACCGACCGCTATTATTACGAATAAGTGCATTTTTCGCTTCAATTCCGTGACGAAAGAAGCCTATCTGGATAGTTTGCATCCGGGGGTATCTGTGGAGGAAGTTAAGGCTGAAGTTTCATGGGAACTACAGGTATCCCCAGAACTGAAAGTGACAGAACCGCCGACAGCGGAGGAAGTTCGGATTACCCGAATCCTTGATGCTGGGCACATTTATACGGGAAATGGACTAAAGGGGCTTACTTTCGAGAAGTATGTTCGGATGCTTGAGGATTCACAAACGATACTGCAAGAACTATTTTAGGAGGGTCGACAAAGTGGATATTCCCAGCATGAATTTAAGCGGCAGAGTTGCGCTAGTCACTGGCTCGACCAAAGGAATTGGGCGGGGCATCATCGAAGGCCTAGCTCAAGCGGGTGCGGATGTCGTGGTGGTCAGCCGTAATCAGGAAGATTGCAACCGTGTAGCCGAGGAGATTCGAGGACATGGGCGGAAGGCCTTGCCGGTAGCAACGGATGTCACTAATCTGCAAGCGATTGAGAACCTAGTGAAGAAGACGGTCGCATACTACGGACAAATTGACATCTTGGTCAATAATGCCGGCTCTGCTATTACCAAAAAAGCAGAGGATCTGACCGAAGCGGATTGGGACAGGGTGTTAAATGTCGATCTTAAAGGCGTATTTTTTTGTGCTCAGGCCGTGGGCCGCCAAATGATCGCCCAAAAAAGTGGAAAGATCATCAATGTAGCATCGATCTTAGGATTAGTGGGAGATCGTCAGGTTCTGCCCTATGCTGTAGCCAAGGGAGGAGTCATTCAGATGACCAAGGTCCTTGCTCTGGAATGGGCTAAGCATAATATTCAAGTCAACGCGCTTTGCCCCGGATATGTCATCACGCCAATGAACGAGGCTGATTTGAAAAACGAAAAGATATTTAACCATGTGACTAATAAAATTGCCCAACGTCGGCTGGGTAAAATCAGTGACATGATTGGGGCGGCAGTATTCATGGCTTCTGCGGCCTCAGATTATATGACAGGGCAATCCTTGGTCGTTGACGGGGGGTGGACTGCTGAGTAGGCCAAGGGTAAACAGTTTATAACGAGAGAGGAGAAAACAGTATGGAACAATTAAAGACTGTTGGCAAAAAAGCCTGGGGTTATCGTTATTGGGTCTTAGTAGCAGTTTGGCTCTTGTATGTTATCAACTATTTTGATCGCACCAGCGTACTGACGTTTTTGCCGATGATTCGGGATGATCTGAAACTTACTCCGGCCCAAGCGGGATTTGGCGCTTCTATCTTTTTCTTTGCCTACGCGATAGCCCAAGTTACAGGCGGATGGCTCGCTGATCGTATCGGACCCAAAAAGGTTATGACCATTGCGATTGTTGTCTTTTCTGCGGTCACCTTCTTTACGGGACTGGTTCGCAGTTACGTTCAGTTCATCTGGCTGCGGCTCTTCTTAGGATTCGGTGAAGGGCATCATTTTGCTCCGGCTCATAAG
>JAJZPA010000107.1 GCA_021811425.1 Bacillota bacterium
AGTTGCCTTACTCCTTTTTCTTCAAGAAAACGAACTAGAATTTCTGCACCACTGTATTGACGTACTCCTGTTTGCGCGAGAACATTTTTATCCTCTTGTTCAGTTCCCCATAAAGCCATAAGTATACCTCCCTTAATTTATTTTATCTGTAAAGGTACGATGTACCTTATGCAGCATGTTGCATCCAGTAAAACACTGTTTTACATAGTGATTAAACAAAAGGCCGTGTTTCATTCCTTGAAATACGGTTTTACACTGTGATACACGTGTTATATAATATGTTAAATACTATAATCTATCACGCGGCCAAAAGTCAAGATCTTTTTTGAGATTCCTCCTATTTCCCTGCCAGTACGACCAAAGCCACATTCAAGCCGATCAACAAGGGAACCCCTAGCGTAAACTTTACGTGCTGAGTCTTATGCCTAAACAGCGTCATCCCGGCAAATACCCCCACCGCTCCCATCGCTAAAGCAAGGCCCAGCAGGGTGTTTTCCCGGATACGCCACTGGTGATGACGGGCTTTGTATTTATCCAAACCGACCACCGCCATGGTTACCAGGTTCCAAAAGGCATAAATGCCCACGATTTGAACGTGAGTCATCGTTCGTATCACCCCTAACTCAGTTTACGTTCAGCCAGTAAATCTTCCTGTAAACTTGATTTTTTGTTTCCCATGGGGCCAATGTGGAGCAAAAGGCTTTGAATTATAGCCGGAACACTGTTATGCTATTGGAGTCAGGTAGCTAAAAACGTGTATGAAAGGATCAATGTCCCTTGAGTCTTAGTGAATTAAACGTTAACATTTCGCCGACCAAGACGGAAAGACCCAAAGCCATACTCTTCTTGCTGATCACAGCGATACTCTGGAGTTCGGGCGGACTTCTGATAAAATCCATCAATGCCAATCCCTTGGCTATTGCCGGGGTGCGAAGCGCCATCGCGGCTGCTGTCATGCTGCTGGCCCTCGGAAAGCCGAAAATCAACGGGTCGGTGGCTCAGATGGGTGCAGCCTTGACCTATACGGCTACGGTCATCCTGTTTGTTGCTGCAACTAAATATACCACGGCTGCCAATGCTATCCTGCTTCAATATACTGCACCCATCTATGTGGCTTTCTTAGGGGCATGGCTATTGAAAGAAAAGACGAAGCTATCCGATTGGGTGACGATATTCATCGTGATCATCGGCATGGCCTTATTTTTTCTGGACCATCTCAGCGCTAAGGGCGTTTTAGGAAATGCCCTTGGAATGGCCAGCGGAGTGAGTTTTGCCTTTCTTAACATCTTTATGCGTATGCAAAAAGATGGTTCCCCCTGGGAATCCGTGTTTCTGGGAAATATCCTAACGGCTGTAATCGGGCTTCCGTTCCTTTTCCAGTCCTGGCCGAATGCCAGCGGATGGTTATCCCTATCAATCCTGGGGACGGTACAACTGGGGTTATCTTACATTCTCTTTTCAAGAGCCATTAAGCATGCAACCGCTTTGGAAGCCATCCTAATCTTGGTGCTTGAACCCATCCTGAACCCGGTCTGGGTATTTTTGTTTTTGGGTGAAGCTCCAGGCCCGTGGGCTTTTGTTGGTGGTGGTATCGTGATCGTGGCGATTACGCTCAGGAGTATCTTGGCAGCCTTGCCCAAGAAAGTGTCAGCCTCAAAAGTAGAATAGAAGACATTCACGCGTTCATGGAATTTTCAGGGTGCAGGGTCAGCGACCTTCATTAATATCGCCCCGCCAATAATAAAGAGCACAATAAGGCTCAATACCCCGTTGTTGGTCCTTCCGGTCATCTGAGTCACGATACCGACCAGAAATGGTCCCATAATCGCAGCGAACTTGCCAAAAATGTTATAAAAGCCAAAGAACTCATTGGCATTATCCTTCGGCACGATTTTGCCGAAATACGAACGGCTCAAGGCTTGAATCCCCCCTTGAGATGTTCCCACCAACATCGCCAAGATCCAAAAATCGAGCGTCGTCTTCAGGAAGTAAGCGTAGATGCAAATAAAGGTATAGATTAAGATGCCCACAAAGAGCATGGTCTTCCCTCGAAACCGTTCAGCCAAGCGGCCAAAAAGAATAGCAAACGGAAAGGCCACAAATTGGGTCGCCAAAAGAATGATCAATAGGTTGGTGGTACTGATCCCAAGATCGGCTCCATAGGAGGTAGCCATTTTAATGATAGTATCCACGCCATCAATATAAAAGAAATAGGCCAGTAAAAACATGAACAAAGTTTTATGTTGACGAATGTTTTTAAGGGTTTTGCCTAGACGAATAAAACTGTTTTTCACCGGGTTTGGTTCAATATCAATCCCATATTTCTGCTTCACACTTTTCAGCATCGGGATGGTAAAGATCCCCCACCAAATCGCGGTCAAGACAAAGGACAGTTGCGACGCGGCGGCCACTGATAAGGGGAGTTTACCCGCCTGCGCCAAAATGATGATCGCCATGCACAGGATGAATGGAATCGTACTCCCAATGTAGCCCAAGGCAAAGCCTAACGTCGATACCCGATCCATCCGATCCTCTGTAGTGATATCCACCAAAAAAGCATCATAGAAGATCAGGCTTCCGGAGAAGCCCACTGCGGACAGAATATAAAACCCTAGCAACATCGGCCAGTAGGTGTTTGGAACGACTGCTAGCAACGCTGTAAACAGCACGCCTAAGGCAAAAAACAAACTGAAAAACTTCTTCTTATACCCTCGATAATCGGCCAGTGTTCCTAAAATCGGGGCCAGAAACGCCAGAATAAGGGTCGAAACTGAGTTGGCATACCCCCAATAAGCGGTCGAGAGAGCCGCATCCCCACCCCCATTCACAAACACGGACTTAAAATAGAGTGGCAGAATGGTGGAGGTAACCGTCATACTGTAGGCTGAGTTTCCCCAGTCATAGAAGGCCCAGTTTTTCTCGGTCTTGTTCATTTTGAACATGCTCTATACCTCCTCGTCTCTTGATTCTCTAATTTTTGTTATCGCTTCGGCTTATGGCAATATCGACTGCCTCTTTAGCGGTCTGGGCATAGTCCAGTTGAACACTCTTTCTTTCATCCAAATAGGCTTGTTCATAAGCAATCCCCCGAACCTTTCCGGCCCAGCCTCCTGTGGGTTCCAGAATGACGACCGGTTTGCGGTTTAGATAGGCGGTGGATAGTTCCCCCAACGTACCATTACCCCCACCGATCATAATCAGTGCATCAGAGGAATGCACCAGGATTAAGCTCCGATAATCAAAGCTCAAGCCTGTCGTGATCGGAATATCGATATATTGATTCGCCATGTCCAGGGTATCACCGGGAAGAATGCCAACGACAAGTCCCCCGGCCTCTTGGGCCCCTCTCGAAGCACACTCCATCACCCCATTGGTGCCTCCGCTTAAGAGAACAGCCCCTTTGAGCGCGATTTCGCGGCCTACAGCTTCCGCCAATTGTTGTACATCCGGAGTTAGCTCTCCGGATTGTCCGATGATGCCAATACGTATCATTGATTCACTCACTCCTATGTGCAAATCTACGACTTTTCCTTCAGCCGATCGATTAGGGAACCCCCACCGTAAACTTAACGAGCTACGTCTTGCCGGAACAGATGCATCGAACCCATGAGCCTATCTTCCCGTGAAGGCAAGTTTCAGGCGTTGGACGACCGCCTCTTGGCCTCATCGTTCAGGCGCCAGACGAAGGCTAAGAGTTCAGCGACGGCCTTAAAAAGCTTCGGGGGTATTTCGTGATTGAGTTCAACTTGCAGCAGGGCATCGACGAGGGCAGGATTCTCCTGAATTGGAATCCCCTCCTCTTTCGCCACTTCAATAAGGCGCTCGGCCAGATACCCTTCGCCTTGAGCCACTACTTTGGGAGCCCCGTGATCATCATATTTTAAAGCCGCAGCCTTCGGACGTTGATTCATATTTTGATGTCCACTCCTTTCGGCTCGATCCCCTGAATAAAGGCATCGAAGCGTTCATCCCCCAGGGGACTCACCCGAACTCCGAGGAGTTGGTAGCCTTGTGCAGCAAACTGTTCGACAACGGAAGTTTTAAGCTGTCCCCAAATCGTGGACACCATTTCCGGGATCTCCGTCATGATGGTAACGCTCAAAGTGCGATCGCGAAACAGTGCATCAATCCCTATTTCACCAAGGACGTCGGTAACAGTGCTTAAGCCGAGGCGACAGTGTTCCGCGTCAATCGTTTTCCCCTTTTTGTTGCCATGGATGGCGATCCGCGCCTGATGTCCGTTATTCTGGGCCAGATATGGTAAATCCATCACCAGGTAGGCCTGTGAATTTTGCTCGGAGGAATGTTTGAGCTGCATGCTTGTTAGCGTGTCCAACGCAGATTTGGCTTCGGGGTCTTTTCTGGCAGCGTCTATCAATTGAGCTTTCACCGTGTCCTTAAGGTCCGCAAATTCTTGACTTTGAAAGGGTTCGGTAAGGCTAAGAGCTTTCCAAAGCCTTTTTTCATAGTTCAGGCCTAGCTTTCGGAACATGGTGCTGAGAGCTTGCACATTCGGTCCTTGAATTTCAGACGTTACGACATTAGTAAACAAAGCCAATAGCGACAACTCTGGTAGCTGAAGATTTTGCAGAGATGCGTTCTGAGATGGAACGCCTTGCGGCTGTACGTTGTGAGACACAATGTTCTGAGGATGTAAGCTTTGAGAGAACGGATTTTGAACTGGGGATATTCCGTTAACATCCAAGATCTATCCCTCCCCTCTTCACATTCCTCAGACTTCTTTGGGTCGTTCGCTTTCTGTTTATCACAGAATTCGGCAATAGGAGTGCAATTTCCTTCTTTATGGAATTTCTTTGGGGGTGTTTTAAAGGCTTACAGACAGGGAAACTTTAATTACAACGTGAAACCTCCCTCGGTTTAGGATAGCCGAAGGAGGTTTTCTCGGTCGTTCTTTCAATTCCAAGTTCCGGTGGCTTTCCCAAGGCGCTCGTGCAATTCCTTGTCCAGGATATACTCCGATGTCATCGTTCTATAGTTCTTTCTTCTTCAGGAATAGAAGTCGGAACAGGCTCCCCGGAAATCTTCGCCACCGCATCAAATCGAGGGGGGCATACTTCTAAACAAGTTCCGCATTTGATGCATTTCTCCTGGTCAATGACATGGATCTGGTTCTTAACACTGATTATCGCCTCTACGGGGCATCGCTTAGCGCAAATCATACAAGCCTGGCACTTGCCCGGATCAATATAGTAGGAAATGACTTCCCGGAATAACTGGTCTATTTCGTCACTCGTGTAAAATTCGTCATACGCTTTTGGATTGCCCGGACGGGCCGCCAGTTTCTCCTTTTTCACCATCTTAATGTAGGGAACCAACTTGGTTATTTCTTCGAGTTTAGTCTTTAATTCATTTTCGTCGATGCCTTCGCTTCGGCCAAGCGGTCCTAATTTTTTCACCGTGCTGCCAAAGTCATTCATAACTTCGGCAAAAAGGATTCCGTCAGCGGAAGACATGAATTCGATCCGTAACCGGTTCGGATTCAGCCCGATATATTCCAGTATTTTCTTGCCGAGAAGCACCATGTTGAGGGCATGGTAATTTCCATGCGTATCATAATTGCATTCATTTAAACGACACCCGCCAATAAACACGCCATCCATTCCATCTAAGAAGGCCCTTAGTACAAATGACAGGTCGACTCTACCGGAACACATGACACGAATAAGCCTGCTTTCAGTTGAATATTGTAGTCTGGACACGCCAGCCAGGTCCGCAGACCCGTATCCTCACCAATGGCAGATGAAACCTAAGATCTTTGGCTTAAATTCAAGTCCTGTACTCAATTGTTCTCATCTCCTTACTTTGACACAAGCCGGTTTTTTGCGAAAGACTTTATCATCCTTTTCACTCTTTCGCCGCATCAATTTGGCTCAGGAACGCTTCATCGGTAAAGTGTTTTAGTGAAATAGCCCCTGTCGGACACTTGGCATTACAGAGACCATCTCCTTTACAGAGAACAGGATTGACGACAGCCTTTTTGCCCTGGCGTGTCTCCTGAAATTGTATGGCGTCATACGTGCAGGCGGTGACACAGGCTCCACAGCCAATGCATCGGCGCTCATTGACCGTGCAGACCGAGCCAGAGGCTACGACGGTATCCTGCGAGAGAACTGTTAGGGCCCTTCCGGCCGCAGCATACGCCTGGCTAATCGTTTCCGGTATATGCTTGGGATAGTGGGCCATGCCGCACAGGTAGATACCTTCCACGCTAAAGTCAACCGGTTTTAATTTAACATGGGCTTCTTTGAAGAAGCCATCTGGATTTTCAGTTACCTTGAATAACCGGGTTGCTTCCTGACTTCCCGCGGACGGAATCACGGCGGCACCTAAAGAGAGAAGATCAGCATCGATTTCCAGTTTTTTACCGAGAATCGGATCGGTCACTGTAACTCTTAAGACTTGCCGGCCATCCGCCTTCACTGCTTCCACTTGAGGCTTATCTTGTGGCTCATAGCGGATGAACTTTACATCTTGGCCGGCTGCTTCCCGGTAATAATCCTCTTGGAATCCGTAGGTTCTCATGTCCCGAAAGAGAATGTAGATATCCAACTGGGGGTTGATTGCTTTTAATTTCAGGGCGTTCTTGATCGACTGCCTGCAGCAGACCCGGCTGCAGTAATTTCTGTCTTCCTGTCTGCTGCCGACGCACTGAATCATCACCAGACTTTGGGCCTGAACGACCCGTTCATCGTCTGTGGCGATCAGCTCCTCCAGTTCCAAGTGGGTCATTACCCTGTCGTCGGTTCCATAAAGATATTCTGTGGGTTTATATTCTTCAGCACCGGTTGCGAGGATGACTGCGCCATGTTTTATCTCAGTGATCCTTCCTTCAGACTTCACCTTGGTTGCGAAATTGCCGATGTAACCGGTCGCCTCTGTGATCACTGCATCGGTATATACGTGGATTCGGGGGTGTTGATATACCTTGCGGACAACGTCACGCAAATAGGCTTGAACATCCTGTCCTTCCAGGGTGTAATGGATTCGGCGCGCCATTCCGCCCAGGTCTGAATCCTTTTCCACAACGTAAATCTCATGTCCTTGGTTGGCCATGCTCAGAGCACTGGTCAGGCCGGCCAGGCCTCCCCCAACTACCAACACCGCCTTGTCGACGGGCAAAACAAATTCCTGCAAGGGCTCCAAATGACGGGCTCGGGCTACCGACATCCGAACGATATCCTTGGCTTTTTGGGTGGCTGCTTCCTTTTCTTTCGAATGGACCCAAGAGCAATGTTCCCGAATATTGGCCATCTCAGAGAAGTATTGATTAATTCCCGCTTCCCGCAGGGTGTCCCGGAACAACGGTTCAAGTGTCCTGGGGGAGCAGGCCGCGATAACTACGCGATTAAGTCCTTTTTCTTTGGTCATGTCTGTTATCTGTTTGGCAGAATTCGTCGCACATGAGAAGAGTTGTTCCTGAGCGTAGACAACATTGGGTAAGGTTAAGGCATATTCAACGGTGGAAGGAACATTTATTACTCTGCCGATATTCGCTCCACAATGACAGACAAACACGCCTATCCTGGGCTCCTCACCCGAGACATTCCTTTCCGGCGGATATAGCCTTTCTTGAGACAGTTTCCCTCGTCGGTAGTTAAGGAGTTGACCCGATTGGGAGCCGGCTCCGCTGGCGGTAAAAACTGATTCGGGAATATCAACAGGACCCTGGAAGGAGCCACTGATGAAAATTCCCCGGCGGGAGGTTTCCAACGGATTGACCGGATTGGTTTTACAGAAGCCGTGCGCATTAAGCTCGATACCGAACGTCTCCGCCAGGCTTTTTGCCTCTGCAGGGGGATTCAAGCCCACGGACAGTACCACCATCTCGAATTCTTCTTCTTTTACGCCAGCGTCAGGCGTGGCATAGCGTAGCGTCACATTCTTACTGTCGGGGATCTCTCTGCCAATGGATACATAGCTTCTAATAAAGCGAACGCCGGGAAGATTTTCTGCCCTTTGGTAAAATCGCTCGAAATCCTTGTTATAGGAACGGATGTCGTTATGAAATATGGTGCATTCGGCCTCGGCATCATGATCTTTTGTTAAAATCACTTGTTTCTGAGCATATGTGCAACATACGGCTGAACAATAGCTGTTGCCGCCGGGAATAACCTGTCTGGATCCAACACATTGAATCCAGGCTATTTTATGGGGATGTCTCCGGTCTGAAGCACGGAGGATTTCACCGTCGTAGGGTCCGGTGGCGGATAACAGCCGTTCATAGTCCAGACTAGTGACCACGTTCTCAAACTTGCCGTAGCCATAGTCGCCCCTCAATTTCGGGTCAAATGGCTCAAAGCCCGGAGACAGAACGATGGCCCCTACAGTTACTTCTACCCTTTCCGGCATTTGATTGAAATCTATGGCACCATTTTTACAGACGGCTTGGCAAATAGTGCATTTCTTGTCTTTAAGGTAAAGGCAACTTTCATCAATGTAAGTGACAAGGGGAATGGCTTGCGAAAAGTAGACATGAATGGCTTTATTCTGCGATATTTCCTGATTATAGGGATCGGGGTACTTGACCGGACAGTATTCCACACAGGTCGTACAACCCGTGCATTTGCTTTCGTCAATGTATTTGGGCTTTTTAATCAGGGTTGCCTTGAAGTTTCCCGCTTCCCCTACGACACTGTCAACTTCGGTATAGGTCATGACTTTTATATTGGGATGACGGTCGACCTCGACCGTTTTGGGGGCGAGGATTCAGGTGGAGCATTCATTCGTGGGAAAGGTCTTATCAAGCTGGGCCATATGCCCTCCAATGCTTGGCGCTTTGTCAATCAGGTAAACCTTAAAACCGGCAGCGGCCAGATCAAGAGAGGCTTGAATACCGCTGATCCCTCCACCAACAACCAATACGTCCCCAAAATTACTATTTACGAAACTTTTGGTAAGTTGCTGAATCTCTTCTTTAAACAATAGTTCTTCCACTTTCTATCACATCTTCCATTTTTAATATACCGGCACGAATTTTAATATCTGGGCAGTTTAACTTGCTCGTCATAATATTCGACTGCGCCAATTTCCTTCATGTTGTCATTTATAGATCTCCAGCGTTCTCTTAAACGACCGGTAAACTGTTTTTCACAAGGATATTCATTGCATTGAAAGCAATAATCAACGTTTTTCTCTTTATGACAGGTTTTAGCGGAACAAGTTGTTAATGGACATTGTCGCCTCTGCACCCGCTGCATGAGCCGATAATCCATTTTTAAATCACTTCCTGAATGATCTCCGTTATGTCCTTAACCTGGATGACGTCATCATAGTTCAGGACTATCCTGCTATCTTCAAAATTGGTAATGCAATAGGGGCAGGCCGTAACCAGTACCTCAGCCCCAGTCTCAAGTGCTTGTTCTAATCTGAGGTTGGAGAACCTGTCGGACTTTGGAGTCTCTATCCAAATCCTTCCTCCTCCCCCACCGCAACAGAGACTATTTTCCCGTGACTCAGCCATCTCGTTCAGTTCCAAACCCGGGATCTTCTTTAAGGTTTCACGCGGTTCAGCATAGATGCCATTATGTCGACCCAGATAACAGGGGTCATGATACGTAATTTTCTTCCCATACTCCTTGCTGATCGAAAGCCTGCCTTCATTAATTAGCTCGAATAAATACTGTGCGATATGAATCACCTCGAAGTTCACCTTAAATTCTTCGGGATATTCATTTTTGAAGGTATGGTAGCAATGAGGAGAAGAAACAACGATTTTCTTGACTCCGTTTTCGATCCAAGTTTTGATGTTTTCCCTGGCTAAATGTTTAAATAATGACTCATTGCCGGTCTTGCGGATGCTTTCGCCACAGCAATTCTCTTTAGGATCCAGTATTCCGAAGTCTACCCCTGCTTTGTTGAGGATATTGACCGTGGCCACGGCGACCTTCTTTAATCGAGGGTCATAGCTGAGGTAGCAGCCGGGGAAATATAGAACTTCCATCCCTTCGGCGAATGTTTTTACAGAGAGACCCTCTGCCCAGTCTGCCCTCTTCGTTCGTGCTTCACCGAAGGGATTGCCATCTGCAACAAGGTTTGCAGTTACGGTACGGACAGACTTGACAGCGGCAGGAAAAACACCGTATCCCGTGGCAAACTTGCGCAGGGCTACCATGTTGACGATCTGTTTCACGTCTCGAGGGCATTGCTGAGCGCATAAGCCGCAGGTCGTACAACGCCAGATCTCTTCATGTTCTATCTCCGTCAAACCAAAGGTTGCCTCTCGGATTAGCTTGCGCATGCTGAAAGTTCTGACGCGATTCCAGGGACAAACCGTATCACATTTTCCGCATTGATAGCAGAATTTGGCAGCGTCTGCACCGTTCTCTTTTATTTCATCGATGGCCTCTTTGAAGGGGGTTACAGTCTCCACGATTTTTTAATCCCTTCTTTCACATTAATCGGTCAGCTCTTCTGTGACAGTCGGGTAACGGTATCCATTAGTTTTTGCAAGCCATATTTGTCTACCAATGATTTTAATCCTATCTCTATCTCACCTAGTTTCACTTCTTCTTCGACTTCCTCTTCCCGTTCTTCGTAAGTCAGGGCATCCGCTAAGCACCACTGAACACACAAGGGCTCTTTTAGTGACGGATCGTCTTCAC
>JAJZPA010000108.1 GCA_021811425.1 Bacillota bacterium
GGGGCTGGAAGCTTTTGCTTAACCCATCCGGAGATTTCAGAAAGGATTCTCGAACCGAAGGTAGAAGGGATTCTTGCCACGAACCCGGATATGGTGGCGACGGGTTGCCCGATGTGCAAAATTCAACTGCAGTACGGCTTGAGAAAAACGAAGGTCCAGGTTATGCATCCGGTCGAGCTGCTTGCCCGCACCTATGAGTAAGGGCAGGTATAAAGAATAGCTGCAGCAAACCAATATCATAAGGAGTTGAGATGATGTTAAAATACGATGCTTCCCTGTGCACGGGCTGCCGGATCTGCGAACAGGCCTGCATGCAGGCGCACTACCACGGGGATGAATCAGACATGAGCCGGATCAAGATCACAAGTATCTGGCCGGCCGAAGAGGCGGCTGCCGTCTGTCGGCAGTGCCCCAAACCCCACTGTGTCGAAGCCTGCCCCACCGGAGCCATCGAGCAAGTGGATGGAATCATAAAAATCGACCCCGAAAAGTGCACCCAGTGTTATGAATGTTTCGCAGCCTGTCCCTTCCAGGCCCAAGTGTTGGATCGTGCCGGGTATCCTGCGTTTTGCGACACCTGTGACGGAGCGTATCAATGTGCCCAAGTCTGCTCAGCCAAGGCGTTAAAGGTTGGGGGACACACCTCAAAATCTGGTGTTATCTTTGGTGGAGGAATGTCCCCATTGAAGCGAGGTGGGAAATAATGACCTATTACGGCTATATGGGAAAGCGTTTAGATATCGACTTAATAAATCAGACCACTGAAGTCAGGGGCCTCTCTGCAGAGACCCTCTCGCGCTGGGTGGGCGGAAAAGGGCTTGCTGCCCACATCCTCTTGGAGGAAGTTCACGCGGGAGTCGATCCCCTCTCCCCGGAGAACTATCTCGTCTTTGCCGTCGGCCCCTTGACCGGGACGCTCGCTCCCCTGAGCGGACGGATGATCGTCGGCACCAAGAGCCCCCAGACAGGGATCTGGGTTGATTCCAATGCGGGCGGCTTCTTCGGCCCCGAACTCAAGCGGGCCGGGTATGATGTCGTCGTCCTCAAAGGGAAAGCTAAAAGTCCGGTTACCATCCTCTTGGAAAACGGGAAAGTCAGCTTTCACCCAGCGGATGACCTTTGGGGTGTAGATACCGAAGAAACCCACAAACGCCTCAAAGCGAAATTCGGCGGAGAAGATTACCGCGTCGCCTGTGTTGGGCCGTCCGGTGAAAAAATGGTACCCATGAGCGCCATCATCGCTGAGATGCGTGCCTTTGGCCGGGCTGGGGTCGGGGCCGTCATGGGCTCCAAAAACGTCAAAGCCATAGTTGCTCATGGCAACCAAACCGTTAAGATCTTTGATCCCGAAGCATTCTTATTCAACAACAAAGAAGCGTATAATGAAATCGCCATCCATCCGGATACCGGCGGCGGACGGCAGCGCTTCGGCACCAACGTCATCTATTCCGCCATGAACGAACTCGGGATTCATCCCGTGAAGAACTTCCAAAGCTCAGTTAACCCTCATGCTGAGGCCTTAAGTGAAGATACCATGCGTGAAGAACTTGTCGTCAAAGACAAAGCTTGTTTCGGTTGTCCAATCGCCTGCAGCAAATACTCCACCGTCAAAAAAGGAAAATACACGGGTGAGTACTCCGAAGGGCCGGAATATGAAGATACCTGGGGCTTCGGTTCCCAGTGCGGCAACGGCGACTACGGGGCGGTCATTACGGCAGAGCACCTCTGCGATCGCTATGGACTCGATTCCGTCTCCACCGGCAACACCATCGGCTTCGCCATGGAGTGCTTTGAACGGGGCATCATCAGCGAAAAAGAAGTCGGATATGACTTAAGCTTTGGCAACACCGATGCCATGATCCACATGATCCACCAAATCGGCAAAGCCGAAGGCTTAGGGAAACTCCTCGGTCATGGCACCAAAAAAGCGGCCGCAGCCCTGGGGCAAGGCGCGGAAACCTTTGCCATGCAGGTCAAAGGCTTGGAACTTCCCGCCTATGACCCGCGGGCAGCCTATGCCATGGGCTTAGCTTATGCCACCAGTGATAGGGGCGGCTGCCACCTGCGCAGCTGGCCGATTGCCATGGAAGCCCTCCAGAACCACGGACGCTATGATCCTTACTCCATCGAATTCAAAGCCGAGTATGTCAAAAACGAACAAGACCTCGTCGCCATTGTCGATTCTGTGGGGCTCTGTCTCTTTGCTACTTTCGCCCTCACCGCCCGCCAGCTCGTCCGGCTTCTCTACAGCGCGACCGGGCTCGAAGCCTTCAAAGAAACCCAAGATGTCCTCCTCACCGGAGAGCGGATCTATAACCTGACACGGCTTTTCAACCAACGCGAAGGCGTCGAACGAGACACCTTGCCGCCGCGCCTCTTGAACGAAGAAATGCCGGATGGCCCGGCCAAAGGCAATATCACCCCGCTGCAAGACATGCTCGCAGAATACTATCTCATCCGGGGCTGGGATGAACAAGGCCGTCCCACCCAGGAAAAGCTCAAAGAGCTCGGGCTGGCATAAGCGAGGTTCGAGGTTCGAAGCCTGGGGCCCTAAAGTTATACGTTATTATTTAGGCGAGATGCCTGTACGACGTTCAAAAAATATGGGCGCTGAAAGCGGAAGCGAACCGACTGGGCAAAGGGACGTAAGTGAGAGAGAGCTGCGTAGCATCGCCGCACCGAAGGTTCACATGCAGTGTAACCCAGAGGTTGCGGATGCGGTAGTGAAGCAGCCGAACGAGTAGTCCCGTCGCCCTGGTGAGCGGGTATTCAGCGCGCATATTTGCAGGAGAGGGTACAAGCATCGAGTCCCTTGGAGGAGTGACGATATGTTTAAACCAGAAGGCGTTTATGTCGCTATGTTAACCCCTTTTGACAACAAAGGGAATGTTGATGAACTGTCCTTAAGACAGACCACCGAATTTGCCATCCAGCAAGGGGTGGACGGACTCTTCCCGAACAGTTCGGTTGGAGAATTCGTGCAAATGACCTTTGCAGAAAGAGTCCGGGTTTTGGAGGTCGTTTTGGACCAAACCAAAGGGCGGGTTCCGGTCACTCCTGGAGCCTCGGACACGCATGCCCAAGGTTCGATTAAGATGGCGGAAGTCGCTAAGAAACTCGGCTGTGAAGCTGTGGTTATCACGAGCCCCTGGTATCTGCCCACGAGCCAAGAAATGATCGAGCGCCACTTCGAAGCCGTGAGCGAAGCAGTCGACATCCCGATCATCATCTACAACATCCCCTTCATGACAGCTCCGATCACCTATGATGTGGTCAAACGCTTAAGCCGTCGCCAGAATATCGTCGGAATGAAGGATTCCAGTGGCAGCATGGCAGACAATGTCCACTTCATGGACAAAGTTCGCCTCGCCGGTACGAGTGACAAGTTTAACTTCCTGGTCGGACGGGAAGAGACCTTCTTCCCTGCCCTCATGGCGGGAGCCAAAGGGTGCATGACGGCCGCCTCCGGGATCATCCCGGAGATCATGGTTGGGATCTATCGGGCTTATAAGAATGAAGAATATACCAAAGCCCTGGAACTTCAATACTCCTTCCTCCAACTTCTGCGGGCGATGAATGCCGCTCCTTTCCCGGTCGCTTTTAAAGCGGCGATGGAAGTGCGCGGGTTCTCGATGGGGACACAACGAGCCTTGCTTTCGGATGCCGAGAAGTACAATCTGCGCCTCGTCCGCTCCCGGATTGAGAAGATCATCAAACCGATGTTAGGGGCTGCCTATAAAGTCGATGTGGAGTCGCTGCTGAAATGATAAACACGGGATTGTCCATTGCAATTGATATCGGAACCACCGGATGCCGGACGGAACTCTTTGATGCGGCAGGCAAAATCATAGCAAAAGAGAGTGTCGAATATACCCTGCATGTACCTCAATCCGGCTGGGCTGAACAGGATCCTGAGGAAATTTACGCTGCAGTGATGGAGTGTTTGCGCCGTCTGCCGACCGATGGGGTTGACGCGCTCGTTATGAGTTCGGTTTTCCACAGTTTTATCCCTTTAAATCGGGCGGGCCAGCCTCTCACTAAGATGTGGATCTGGGCGGACAACCGGGCAGTGGAATATGCCAACCGGATCAAAAAGGCACTTCCGGGGCTTTACGAGCGGACGGCCTGCCCCTGTCATCCCATGTATTTGCCGGCCAAAATTGCCTGGTTTAAGGACAATCGTCAGCAAGCTTACCGGGAAACAAGGCATATCGCGAGTATTAAGGAGTATGTCTTGTTTCGCTGGTTCAAGCGTTATGTTGTCGATAAATCGATCGCTTCCGGCAGCGGCCTTTATAATTTTAAAACCCTGTCTTGGGATCAGGAACTGCTCCGGTTCCTTGAACTTGATCCAAGTATGCTCAGTGAGGTTGTGGATACAGATTATCAATTCACGGTCACTGAGGCATCCCCCTTAAGAAAAGTTGGCATTAAACAAGGATTGCCTCTGGTTATTGGTGCTGGGGACGGAGTGCTTTCAAGCTTGGGAACAGGTGCGGTGCGTAAGGGACAACTAACCGCGATGATCGGAACCAGCGGAGCGGTGCGTATCCTTTCCCCTCTGCCTAAAACTGATATCAAGGGTCGAACCTGGTGTTACAATCTCAGCAAAGACTGGTGGGTGTTGGGCGGGGCCATCAACAACGGTGGGCTTGCTTACCGCTGGGTTCGGGACAATCTCATGGGAATGGATGTCGCTGAAGCTTCAGCAAGCAGCGAAAGTTATGAACGCATCAATGAAAAGGCTTGGGAGATTCCGCCCGGAGCCGAAGGGGTTATCTTCCTTCCCTATTTGACGGGAGAACGTTCTCCCTATTGGAATGCCAATGCCCGTGGGGTGCTCTTTGGCCTCGGACTGAATCACAGCCGTTATCACATTGCCAGGGCCACGGTGGAAGGTGTGGTATTTCGCATGTACAGCGTTTTCCAAGCCTTGGAGGACTTGGGCGGTCCGGTGGCGGAAGTCCGCCTGACGGGAGGTGTGGCTGGCTCCAGACTTTGGGTTCAGACCGTTGCCGACGTGTTTCAACGTGAAGTCTTGCTACCGGAAAACCATGGCAGTGGTTTAGGGGCTTGGATATTGCTGCAGCATGCTCAAGGCAAACTGAAATCCTTGTTGGACGCGGAACTTCTGGCTGGGGTGATGGAAAAACACCAGCCTAGGGTTGAATATGCGGGCCTCTATCAGGAACTTTATGATCTTTACAACCGGATCTATGAGAAACTGCAAGGTGAGTTTTTTCAAATCGCCCGCTTGCAGCGCACGATGAACCCGAACCGAAATGGAGGAAAATAGTATGGGATGGAGAAGCCAGTCCCTGCTGGGCGTTCCCGAAGGAGCACTGGCCCGAGGGTTATACCGTTCGATGGGGTACACGGATGAAGACTTTCAGAAGCCGGTTATCGCCATTGTGAATACTTGGAATACGATCTGTCCGGGCCACTTTAACTTGAAACAAGTGGCTGAGGCTGTCAAAGAAGGGATTGCTTCGAACGGCGGCATGCCGGTTGAATTCGGTTCCATTGGGCCCTGCGACGGGATTGCTCAAGGACATGAGGGCATGACCTACATCCTGCCTGCTCGCGAAGTGATTGTTCAGAGCGTGGAAGTGATGATGGAAGCGCACCGCCTGGATGGGATGGTGCTTTTGGGTTCGTGTGATAAGACCGTGCCCGCTCTCCTCATGGCTGCTGCTCGCCTCGATCTACCGGCGATCGTCGTCAATGGGGGGCCAATGGAACCGGGTGACCGGCATGGGCGGGACATTGATGTGAACGAAATCGAAGTTGCCCTCGGAGAATACCAAGCGGGAAAAATCAATCAAGATGAACTGACCTATGTGGAAAAATCCGCCTGTCCAACTCCGGGATCGTGCACCATGCTGGGAACGGCCAATACCATGTCCTGCTTGGCGGAAGCCTTAGGCATGTCCCTGCCCGGAAGTGCTACGATTCCCGCAACGTCGGCGAAACGTCTGGAAGTGGCCCGAGCGTCCGGACGGAGGGTAGTCGCTCTGGTTCGAGAGGGAATCAGTGCGCGCACGATCCTTACCCCCGAGGCCTTGGAGAATGCAATGCGCGTGGGCATTGCCATTGGGGGCTCAACGAACCAAGTCCTCCACCTCCTGGCTCTGGCTGAAGAAGCGGAAATTCCGCTCGAAATCGAGGATTTTGACCGCTTGAGCCGCGAGACTCCTTATATCGCCTGGGTGATGACCGCGAGCCCGTATGACATGGTGGATTTCCACCGGGCTGGCGGGATTCCCGCCGTGATGCAGGAACTCTTGCCGAAACTGCATGGAGATGCTCTTACGGTGAATGGGAAGAGAGTGGCTGAGAATGTGAAGGAAGCCAGGATTCGTGATCAGAAAGTCATTCGCCCACTGGCAAACCCCTTTAAACCAGATGGCGGGCTGGCGATTTTGAAAGGGAACCTCGCTCCGGATAGTGCGGTTGCCAAACCGTCGGCGATTCCGGCTCATCGGCTTAAGGTCGAGGGTCCTGCCCATGTGTTTGATTCGGAGAAGGATCTGATCACAGCGATTAAGGACGAGAAGATTCTGCCGGGGGCCGTCATCGTGGTTCGCTACGAAGGCCCGAAAGGCGGCCCCGGGATGCGGGAGATGTTTTCGCCCCTGAAACTTTTAGATGGATACGGGTTGGCGGATCAAGTTTACTTAATTACGGATGGGCGTTTTTCCGGTTCCAACCGAGGCGGTTTCGTGGGACACATCTGTCCGGAAGCGGCGGTCGGAGGGCCTTTAGCTTTTGTCCAGAATGGCGACCGCATCGCGATTGACATTCCAAACCGCCGTCTGGATCTTTTGGTGAGCGAAGCGGAAATGGCCCAACGCCAAGCGAATTGGCAGCCTCCCGCTAAGAAGAAGACAAGAGGGTATCTTGCGCTTTACACCGAACTCGTCCAATCTGCGCATCGAGGAGCGGTACTCCGCTATTAAGGCCCGCTTGCAAGGCAACACATCGATTTCAGAGAAGTTGGGAAGTTGATCATATGAACAGTAAGCTTGAACAAATGCCTCGCTACCAGCGAGCTATCGCCAAAGCCCATTTAGCCAGCAGCGGCATTCCCTATGATGAGATGGAGAAGCCGATCATTGCAGTGGTGAATTCCTGGAATGATATCGTTCCGGGGCATGTTCCACTCCAGCATTTGGCTGAAGATGTGAAAAGAGGGATTAAAGAGGCAGGCGGCCTTCCCTTAGAATTCAACACGATTGCCATCTGTGACGGTATTACCCAGGCTCACAGCGGCATGCGTTATTCTTTGCCGAGCAGGGAATTGATTGCTGACAGTGTCGAGGCCATGGTAGCAGGCCATAACATTTTTGACGGAATGGTATTTTTAGCTGGCTGTGACAAGATTGTTCCTGCATTTCTGATGGCTGCGGCTCGACTTAATCTTCCCTCGCTTTTTGTAACGTCAGGGCCGATGCGCAACCGGGTGAGCCCAGCAGAGCATAAACAATTGCGGCTGAACTTTCTGCAAGGGCTCTTAAGTGAGCGTCAGCTGGTTGAGAAGACGTTGAATTACTATACAGAGCCGGGGGTGTGTCCCTTTCTGGGGACGGCGAATACCATGGCGATCGCGGCAGAGAGTCTCGGTTTTTCGCTTCCAGATAACGCCTTAACTCCTGCGGCTTCTTCCGAGCGCCAAGCCCTGGCTTACGCCTCAGGCCAGCGGAGCGTCGATCTTGTGCGGGAAGGGTTGACACCCAAACGGATCTTCAGCAAGGCGGCTTTCGTCAATACCATTCGGGTGATCATGGCCATAGGGGGTTCGCTTAACAGCTGTCTTCACATTTTGGCTTTAGCCAAAGAAACTGGTATCGAGTTGTCGCTCTCTGACTTTGCGGAACTCAGTGAAACGACGCCAGTATTAACACGAGTCAATCCAAATGATGACCGCTATACTGTGAACGATCTGCACCAAGATGGCGGGGTTGCAGCGGTTTTGGCGGGGCTGGAAGGCTTGATTGATGGAAGTGCGCTCACCGTAAGCGGTGGTTCGCTGTCGGCCCAGTTCCGTGCTCCCCAGGGACAGGGGATCATTCGGACGCTCCAGAAACCCTTTGCTTCTGAGGGAGGGATCTTGGTGCTCAAGGGAAACCTGGCCCCAGAGGGAGCCTTGATTAAGCAATCCGCGATCGGGGAAGGTGCAGTGTTTCGGGGCCAGGCCGTGGTCTTTGCCAGTGAGGAAGAAGCAATGCAGGCGGTCAACGAAGACCAGGATTTGGAGGGGAAAGTTGTGGTCGTGTATGGAGAAGGTCCCTCAGGTGGACCAGGAATGCGGGAACTCCATCGACTTACGGAAATTAAAAAGAAGTATCGCGAGGTGGCCATCGTTACGGACGGGCGCTTCTCGGGCAAATCGGACGGTTGGGCTGTCGGCTATGTCTCACCGGAAGCTGCTCAAGGCGGGCCCATCGGGTTAATTCAGGAAGGGGACATGGTCGTAATCGACCTAAAAGCACGGAGCTTATCTCTGGAAGTAGAACCCGAAGTTTTGAGAGAGAGAACCACGGCCTATCGGTGCCGACCGGAAGCAAGCCAATTTCTATCAAGTTATGGGCGGCGTGTTTCCAGTGCGGTATGGGGAGCCTGTTTAGATGGAGGGGATGACTAATGGCCAAGGTTTTCGTCAGTGCCCTGAGCTTCAGTCGGACAAACCCTAAGCCCAGGCACATGTTGGAAGAAGCGGGACACGAAGTGATCATGAATGAGGCAGGAATGCCGCTCACTGAGGCGGAACTGGCCTCAGCCCTGGAGGATGCCGAGGCACTCATCGTCGGCGTGGACAAGGTCAGTGCGGATGTTCTGGCGAAAGCTTCGAAGCTGAAGATCATTGCCAAGCACGGCGTGGGGCTTGACAATGTGGATGTTGCAGCAGCGACAGGAAAGGGAATTTTGGTGACAAATGCTCCAGGATCCAATTCGGATGCGGTAGCCGACATGACCTTCGCATTGCTCTTGGCCGTGACGCGCGGTATTGTAACGGCCGATCGCGGGGTGCGTTCTCAAGGTTGGCCTCGCATAAAAGGGCCGGAAATATGGCAAAAAAACCTCGGGATTATTGGCCTGGGGCGGATTGGCAAGGGTGTTGCGCTCAGAGCCCAGGGCTTTAGAATGCAGGTTCTGGCCTATGATCCTTATGCTGATGCAGCCTGGGCCGAGCGCGAGGGGGTTATTTTGACGGATGTAGATACCTTACTAAGGCAGAGTGATTTTGTTACACTCAACGCCCCCCTCACCGAGAGCACCCGCGGCCTGCTCTCACGCGATAAACTGAGGCTCATGAAGAAGACGAGCTACCTGATTAATTCGGCCCGAGGGGAATTAATCGATGAAGCCGCACTGATTGAAGCGCTCCAGGAAGGCTGGATCGCTGGAGCCGGTTTAGATGCGTTTCTCCAGGAGCCTCTGGGCGAGAGTCCGTTCACGGCGTTGGAGAATGTTGTCCTCACGCCCCATCTCGGGGCCTATAGTCTGGAAGCTGGGGAAAATATGAGTCAGATGGCTGCAGAAGCGGTCTGTACCCTATTAGCAGGGGAATCTTCGGAATATGTGGTAAACAAGGAGGCTTACCAATGCAAAGCTTGGAACTGAAAGGTGTTATTCCTGCAGTCTTGACTCCGTATAATGCGGATCATCACATTGACACGCAAGCCTTGAAGGCCTATGTCGATTTCCTCATCAACCATGGTGTGCACGGGTTATTCGCGGCTGGAACCAATGGGGAAGGGATGCTGCTGAGCGCGAAGGAAAAGAAAACCCTGATCGAAACGATTACTAAGCAAGCCGCAGGGCGGATTCCGGTCATTGCCCATACCGGAGCTATGAATTCGGAAGAGACGCTTGAGTTGACCCGATTTGCTCAAGAAGTCGGAGCCAGTGGGGCAGCGATTGTGACACCTTGGTATTTTGCCCATGATGAAGAGAGCCTTTACCGCCATTACGGCTTAGCTGCACAAGTTTGCCCGGATTTTCCTATTTTCATTTATAACCTCCCAGGGAATGCCAAGAACGATATGAAACCCGGTCTGGTCAAACGTCTTAGGGAAAACTTCGCTAACATTATTGGGATCAAAGACTCTTCGAAGGATCTGAATCGCCTGTGCGAATATATTAATCTCATGGGCAAAGACTTCACCGTGATTGTCGGCACGGATTCCTTGGTCGTGCCCGCACTCTTGATGGGGGCAGTCGGGGTTGTTTCTGCAGTGGCCGATGTGTATCCGGAAGTAATGGTCAAAATGTTCAATGCTTTTGTCAGTGGAAATTTGGAAGAAGCCGTGCGTTTACAGTACGTTGTGATTAATTTGCGGGATGCCCTAAAGACAGGGCCGTATGTGACCCCGTACAAGGCTGCTCTGCAAATGCGCGGAGTGAATGTCAGCGGCTATAAACCTCCTTTCCGTTGGCCGGATGAGCAAGAACTTTCTTAAAAGCGCACG
>JAJZPA010000109.1 GCA_021811425.1 Bacillota bacterium
GACTCAAACAGGACGTTTGAGATTAGAGCATCGCCATGACTCAAACAGGACGTTTGAGATTAGAGCATCGCCATGGATGGCTAGATGCCGGATGGCTAGATGCCGGATGGCAAAGCGCCGTAAGGCTCGGCGCCAGCCAAGTTTTCTTTAACGACCACTGTTTATCCCATTTCTCAATTTTTCCATCCGATATATCATAGAGACTGGATACATATAGATAGAGAGTCTGTCTGCGGCTTGTATAAGTATAGAATAGAGAAGCTTCTGATTTTGGAAAACGAAGGTATTCAGTTCCTGGGGGAGGGTAAGAACGAAATCTGGCCCGGTCAGAGTCTTTTCTCAACGAGACCCCAGGAATTCTGGGTGACATGGCGCTTGATTTCATAGCCGTTCTTGGTGTGATAAAAGTAGTATAAGTGTTTGCGACGTTCATAATCACGGGGGGCCAAGCCGGCGATGATGCGGTTAGCACTTTGGGTTTGGCGCAAAACCGTCTCCAAATTCTTTAGGCAGACCGAAGCGATACCATGGTTTTTGATTTCGCCCATCTCAATATCTTCCAACTCGCACAGCTTCCGTTCGTCATCGAGGCGGATGAGAAAGTTGTCATAGACCTTTTCTTTAAAGAACACCATAATGCGGATGAGTCGGGGCGAACCTTCTTTTTGGACGATAAAGAGCTGATAACAATCTGCAAATACTTTCACGACGCGCGTGTCCGGTTGGGGAGAAGCAGAGACTTCATCCATAAAGAAAAAGAACGTTTCTTTATCCTGGTGTTGATTAAGGAGGGCAGTGAGAAATTCAACCGCCTGCTTGGCATTTTCCCGGCCCTGATTGAGAGCGGCAATTTTCAGTTCGAGGAAAAGCGTGATCGGATTCACCCTGTTGCACCTCGCCAGGCGAATTATTTGCGTATCTCCGATATTGACTCCATAAAACGCGCGCTCAAATTATACCATATTTGCTGGAATCTACATAGAGCTACGTTTAGGAACCGTGAGGAGAAAAAACGTTTGCTTGCTACCTATGCCCCATGATATTATAGTAAATAATAGTATAATCCATAAGGAGTAGAGGATCGTGTCCAATATTGAACTCATCGTTCTCAGCCTGATTCATGAAAAACCCTCTTATGCTTATGAGATCGACAAACAGATTGAAGCGCGTAAGATGCGTTTATGGGTAAAGGTCGGTATTGCCTCCATCTATCAAGTGTTGGAACGCCTTGAGCATAAGGGTTACGTGGAGTTCAGGGTCGAGCGGGAGGGTAAGGCTCCCGAACGGAAGCGCTATTTTATCACAGAAACAGGGAAGAGCGAATTAAAGAACGCAGTCCAAGAGGCACTTGTCAAGCTGGAGTGGTATTATCTTGACTTAAATGTAGCGATTGAGGGGAGTGATATTCTAGAAGAGGGAGAATTGCGGGCATGTCTGGAACAAAGGCTCCAGAAGGTAAGGCACAGCCTGGAACGGCTGCGTGAGGATTACGGGCGGGAAATGCTCCGCTCGACTAAGTCAGAAGCCATCATGAGAAGCGTGATGCTGTTTCGGGAAGCCGAAGAGCGCCTGTTGAGTGAACTGATCAGCAGGTAGTGGAAGTTAGGGTAGGGGGGAGCGCATTGTTTTTACCGGAATTTGAGTATTTTGCACCGGAAACGCTGGAAGAGGCTCTGGGCTTGTTGGAAAGGTACGGGGAGAAGGCCAAGATTTTAGCGGGTGGAACGGATCTTTTGGTCATGATGAAAGACAAATTGCTCAAGCCCGAAGTCCTCATCGACATCTCGAAGCTTATAGAACTCCAGGGGATCCAATATGTCCCTGAACAAGGCTTGACTCTTGGTGCGGCAACCAAGATTGATGAGGTTCAGCATTCGCTTTCTATTCAAAAAAACTGGCGGGCTTTGGCTCAGGCGGCCGGAGAACTGGGATCGGCGCAAGTCAGGAGCATGGCGACCTTGGGAGGCAACAGCTGCCATGCTTCGCCTGCGGCAGAAACACCACCGGCACTCGTGGCCTTGGGGGCGAAAGTTAGTCTAGCTTGTCCTGGCGGTGAACGGGAGATTCTCCTGGAGAATTTCATTTTGGGAAACCGCAAAACGGCTCTGCAAGGCGGAGAAATCCTTACCCGGTTTTTCCTGCCCGAACCGTCGCCTCGTTCGGCCAGCGTTTACCTTTATCATGCCTTAAGGGGAGCGATGGAAATTGACATGCTGAATGTTGCGGTTTATTTGGCTCTGGCACCTGATCTTCGCAGCTGTCAGGAAGTGCGGATCGCGCTGGGGGCGGTTTCGCCCGTACCCCTCAGGGCTGAAAAATCAGAGGTTATCTTGACCGGAAGTAAGATGGAAAATTCAGTTATAGAAGCAGCCGGTCGCTTGGCTTCGGCTCAAGCGAGTCCGATCAGCGACCTTCGGGCTACCGCTCAGCACCGGCGGGAAGTCGTCGAGGTTTTGGTGCGCCGGGCTCTGACGCAAGCTTACGAGGTGGCCCGGGCAGGCAAGGAGGTAAAGGGATGAAAAAGCTCATAACCTTGAATATTAATGGTCAGGACTTTGATCTGGCGGTGAGTCCACGCGATCTGTTGGTGGATGTGATTCGTAAAAAAGTAGGGCTTACGGGGACCAAAAAAGGGTGTGGGCAGGGGGATTGTGGAGCCTGTACTGTACTTATGGACGGTCATCCGGTTCTATCCTGTATTACTTTGGCAGTGGCCAGCCAAGGGAAAAAAATTCAAACGATTGAAGGCCTGAGTGAGGGAGAAAAGCTTCATCCGATCCAGGAGAGCTTTGTCGAGCAGGGGGCGGTACAATGCGGCTACTGTACACCCGGTATGATTCTGTCGGCCAAGGCCTTATTGGACCGCAATCCGGACCCCAGTGAAGAGGAGATCAAGCAGGGCATTGCCGGGAACCTTTGCCGCTGTACAGGTTATAAAAAAATTGTTAAAGCGATTTCGGCGGCAGCGGAGAAATTAGGCGGTAAGGAGGAGGAACGGGTGCGATGAAAGATTTTGCGGTGGTGGGAAAAAGCCTGCCTCGGGTTGATGCTCCTGCCAAGGTGAGAGGAGAGGCCCTGTATACGGATGATTTGCTCCTACCCCACATGGTTTACGGCAAGATTAAGCGCAGCCCGCATGCACATGCCGTTATAAAAAAGATTCGATACGACAAAGCCTTGGAGCTTCCAGGTGTGTTGGCCGTGATCACGGGCGACGATGCTCCCCAGGCTTACGGTATTGTTCCTCAGGCCCCGACGGAGTATGCTTTGGCGGTCGGCAAAGTGCGTTATGCGGGAGAGGGTGTAGCAGCGGTGGCCGCTGTGGACGAAGAAACGGCAGAAGAGGCTCTGGAACGGATCGAAGTGGAATACGAGGTACTACCAGCCGTTTTTGATCCGGTGGAAGCGCTGGAGCGTCAGGATGTGGTCATTCACGCCAAGGCAAAAAACAACATGATGTATGAAGGTAAGCAAGAATTTGGCGATGTAGACAAGGCGATGGCAGAGGCGGATTTTGTCCTGGAACGCAGCTTTAAGACGTCTTATGTCAATCATGCCTTTCTCGAACCGCATTCGGCTTTAGCCCATTTTGAGGCCAACGGTTTTTTAACGGTGTATTCCTCCACGCAAATTCCCCATTATTTGCATCGGACGCTGTCCCTGGTTCTGGACCTGCCGATGAACAAGATTCGGGTTTCCGTGCCGATGGTGGGTGGTGGTTTTGGGGGCAAAGGCGAGGTTGCCTCTTCCGAACTCTGTGCGGCTCTCCTAGCGCAGAGGACCGGTCATCCGGTTAAAGTTACCTATGAGCGAAGCGAAGTCTTTGCCCAGCATAAGGGACGCCATCCCTGTGTGATGACGATGAAAATAGGTGTGAGCCAGGACGGAACCATTCAGGCCATCGACTTTGACAATATTTTGGATGGAGGGGCTTATGGCGGTTGGGGGATCGTTGTTCTGTTCTATACGGCAGCCATGATTCATTTGCCCTATCAAGTGCCCAATGCCCGCTTTCGAGGGCGGCGGGTGTACACGAACAAACCGACTACCGGAGCGATGCGGGGGTTAGGGGGGGTTCAGCCGCGCTTTGCCATGGAAAGCATGTTGGAAGATATCGCCAAAGAATTGGGGATGAGCCCATACGACCTCCGGCTGAAAAATGCCGTGGAATCAGGTTACACGACGAAGAGCAATGTTTATGTGCCGCATTCCGAGTTTAAGAAATGCCTTCAGACTGCGGTGGAGCGTTCAGGTTACCGGGAAAAGCAGGGCAAGCTGCCGTTGGGCAAGGGCATTGGTTTAGCCGGAGGGTACTATATTTCCGGTACGGCCTATACTCTATATATGTCCTATAAGCCCCACTCCTCAGCCTTGATCCGGGTCGATACGGAAGGGGGTATCATCCTCTACACGGGGGCGACCGATATCGGTCAGGGTTCAAACACGGTGTTGCCCATGATTGCCGCCGAAGAATTGGGAGTCCGTGCGGATGACATTCATATCGTGTCGGGGGATACTCAGCTGACCCCTTTTGACTTGGGTTCTTTTGCCAGCCGGGTGACGTACGGAGCCGGGCAGGCCGTCAGGATGGCCGCGCAGGGGATCAACAAGCAGCTTTATGAAGTTGCGGCGGTCGAGTTGGGAGTCCGCGCTGATCAGCTGATCTGCCGGGAGGGTAAAATTTATTCCCAGTATGAACCCGGGCCTGTTCTGGATTTCATGGCCGCTGTGGCTAAATACATTGATGCCAAGGGGCCGCTTTCCGCAATGGGTCACTACAGCCCACCTCGCAAAGGCATGAAAGGGGTGCAGGGGGCGAATATCGGACAATCCCCCACCTTCGGTTTCTCGGCCCAGGTTACGGAAGTCGATGTGGATCTGGAAACAGGCAAGGTGAAAGTGCTCAAGGTGACTGAGGCTGGGGATTGTGGACAGCCGATCAACCCTATGAGCGTGGAAGGCCAGGTGGAAGGCTCGATCGTCATGGGCATGGGGCAGGCCTTGTTTGAGGAGATTAAGGTCAGTCCGGACGGGCGCCTTCTCAATGCTTCTCTGCATGATTACAAGATTCCTACCGCAGTCGATATCCCGGAAATAGACTCCACGATTGTGGACAGTTATGATCCGACCGCGCCTTTCGGAGCCAAGGAGTCGGGTGAAGGACCTATTCAACCGGTCATCCCGGCCATCGCCAACGCGATTTGCGATGCGATCGGGGTCCGCTTCCTGGAATTGCCTATCACGCCGGAGAAAATCCTCCAAGCCCTGAAAGAGAAAAAGGAGCGGTAAACATGGCCATCTATGAATTTGAAGGGAAAAGGCCTGCCATTGGTCAGGGAACCTATGTCCATCCGGAGGCCACGATCATCGGAGCGGTGACGATCGGCGAAGGGTGCTATGTGGCCGCGGGCGCCAGGATCAGAGGAGATTGGGGAAGTATCACCATTGGTCCGGGGTCCAACATTCAGGACAATTGCATCATCCACGTATATCCCGGTCGCTCGGCGACGCTGGGCCCGCGCAGCCACATCGGGCACGGGGCCATCCTTCATACCCCGAACTTGGGAGAACATGTCTTGATCGGGATGGGGGCCATTGTCATGGATGACGTTTTGATTGGGGATGGCTGCTGCATTGGCGCCGGAGCCCTGGTTACAGAGCGGACGGAGATTCCACCGTTTACGCTGGCCGTAGGGGTTCCTGCCAAAATAGTAGGAGACATCCATCAGGCCATGCGCAAATCTCTGGACGAAGCGACGGCTTATTATCAGGCTTTGCCGCTCCGCTGCTTGGGGGGGATGAGGAAGATTGATTTAAACGAAGTGTAACTGCTTTCTGAATTTGTGTTTACGTCTTATTCGTGGTACGTTGAAGGTGTTGGCAGATAGCTCTTCGAAAGCGGAACGCGGAGTGTGATAGAGGGAGCGTTGGCGATGATTTGGGTGAAGGATATCATGACTCCAATTTCAGGCTCTTTAACAGAGATGGATACGTGCCAGGAGGCTTTACAGCGGGTATCAAACGGAAATGCGATCGGTTGGCCTGTCGTTGATGCCGAGGGGGAGTTTGTCGGCATCGCCACGATGAAGTCACTGGTCATGAGGTTGCTGAAGGAAGGAGGCGCTGAAGCTTCCTGTCTCGAAGGTGTGGAATTCGAACCGGTCATGCTGAAAGCCACTTTGCCTCTGGATGCTGCCTGGAGCCAGCTCTTCCGGGTCGCAGCGATCAGTCGGGAGGATGGCCGGATCATTGGTATCTTAAGCAGGGCCGATTTGGCCGTCGCGTTGTATCAAAGGGCGGAGTTCCAAGTGAAGGAACTCGAGGCAGTCTTAAACTCTGCGCACAATGGTATTGTCGTAATCAACAGCGAGGGAATGATTACATCCTTTAACCGGGCCGCGGAAAGGTTTACGCGAGTCCCTAGGGATAAAGCGCTGGGGCGTCATGTGCTGGATGTGCTAATCCCATTGGGTTTGATGGAAACGTTGCAGACAGGGCAGTCGGAGTATTCCCAGAAGTTTCGGGTGGGTCGCCGCACCTACATTATGAACAGAGATCCAGTGAATCAAGAGGGGAAGATTACCGGAGCGGTGGGTGTTTTTCAGGACATTTCGGAAATTGAATCGGTATCCCAGGAGCTGGCTTCGGTCAAAGAGTTAAACCGGGAATTGGATTCCGTCATCCAATCGTCCTCCGACGGTTTTGTCGTTACGGATGCAGCGGGGGTAATTATCAGAATCAATGCAGCTTTCGGGAAGATGAGTCTAAGCACAGCTCAGGAACTCTATGGTCACCGGATTCAAGAATTAGGGGAAGAGGGAATTTATGCCCATTCCCTTATGGATGTGGTGTTGCAAAGGAAACATCCGGTCACCGTCATGGAGAATAAGCAGGATCATAGTTTCCTTGTGACGGGAAGCCCGGTTTTTGATGAAGAGGGACGATTGGTGCGGGTGGTCATTAACTTAAGGGATATGACCATGCTCAATCAACTGCGACAGGAACTGCTGGAATCCAAACGTTTGAGCGAAAAATATCATTTAGAACTGGCTGAACTACGCAATCGTCACGATACAGGAGGAATCATTGCTTCCAGCCCCGAGATGGAACAGGTTCTGGAACTGATCATGCGGGTGGCTAAAGTGGACTCAACCGTTCTCCTTTTAGGGGAGTCCGGTGTGGGCAAAGAGGGGATGGCCAAGCTTTTGCATAGTCGGAGCCCGCGTTGCGCGGGGCCGTTCATCAAGGTGAATTGCGGGGCTATTCCCGAACAACTCTTGGAATCGGAGCTGTTCGGTTATGAGAGTGGGGCTTTTACGGGGGCCCGACGGGAAGGGAAAATCGGCATGTTCGAATTAGCCCATAACGGTACGCTGCTGCTGGACGAGATTGGGGATCTGCCTTTTAATTTGCAGGCCAAACTGTTGCGGGTATTGCAGGAGCGTGAGGTCGTACCGGTCGGGGGAACCAAGCCGCGGCAAGTCAACGTGCGGATTTTAGCTGCAACCCACAAAGATCTGGAAGAGATGGTGCGCCAAGGGCAACTTCGGGAGGATCTCTTTTTCCGTCTTAATGTTGTCCCGATCTGGATTCCGCCTTTGCGAGAGCGACGCAGTGACATTATTCCCCTGCTCCATTACTTTCGGGAGAGATTCAGCAAAAAATTCGGACTGCACAGGGAGTTTGCACCGGATGCGGTGGAAGCCTTTTATCAGTACGGCTGGCCGGGTAACGTACGGGAATTAGAAAACATGGTGGAGCGCTTGATCGTCATGGCGCCCAATGAGCTCATCACCTTGTCCCAACTTCCCCCCGTGTTCCAACGCCCTCAAGATGAGGGAGGGGGCGTTTTTGTCCGGGCTTTAATGCCTTTGAAAGAGGCGGTGCTGGAGGTGGAACGTCAACTAATCGATAAGGCGATGGAAAAATACGGAAGTACCTACAAGGCAGCCGAAGCCCTGGGCGTCAACCAATCCACGGTGGTGCGCCGTCTGGCGAAGCTTCGCCGGAGTTCGGGTAAAGGTTAAGTCTATTTTGTATAAGAGTGATGCATTTTTAACAGTTTTCATAATAGATAAAGAACCGCCATTGCATTTCTGCAGTGGCGGTTCTTTTGATTGAGTATCCCGATTTTGCGATTTTTTGAATTTTAAAGTTCAAAGAGAGAAGTGCTGGAGGCTCTTAGGGAAGGGAAAACAAGCGCAGAGATTGCCTCAACGTACAAGGTACGCTTCAGGAAGAGGGTGGTAAATTGATGTACCGGGAAATAAGCGCTTAACACTGAATATTATCAGAATATTCTAGCGAAAGATTCTGAATTGGTGGTAAGCCTGTGTACCAGGGGCATTCGCCCAGCCTGATCAGTCATAGGGAGCCGACGACTGTTGCAAGTCTTAATTGCACTGTCAAAGGTTAAAAAAGACCCGTTCAGGGGTTTTGACCGGAAAAGAGGAATCAATCTTGCAACGAAATCGGAGTAGAGGTGGAAATCGGAGTAGAGGTGGGGTCTTTATCGCTTGCGGGTAGAACCTTAATTGCTCGTCGGTAGGAATTATCTAGGGGGTGAGGCTTTTGTTGGATTTAAACTATTGGGAACCCGGAAACTTATTGGAAGCTGTTTCCTTACTATCTAATCTGGGAGAGAAAGCCCGGCCTTTGGCAGGGGGAACTGATCTGTTGGTGAAAATGAAAAAGGGCCCAATAAACTGGAGTGGTATCGTTAATCTGAAAGGCTTGCCAGAACTCAAAGGGATTAATTTTGAGGGTCAGACAATGACAATAGGGGCCTTGACACCAATAAGCGCTCTTATGGCAAATCCGTGGGTAGGTGTTCACTTCCCGGTCTTGGTTGAGGCTGCAAGGAGTCTGGGTACTCCGCAAATTCGCAATCTTGCAACGGTCGGCGGGAATCTTTGCAATGCGTCCCCGGCTGCGGATGTGGCCCTGGTTCTTTTAATCTATGAGGCCCGCTTGCTGATCATGGGGCCCAAAGGCCCCCGCAAGGTTCCTGTGCAGGAGTTTTATGCCGGACCTGGTCAGACGGTGCTGGAACCAGGGGAAATACTCACGGCAGTGGAAATGGATGTTCCACCCCTTAACAGTAAAGGTGTGTTCGTTAAACATGGGAAACGTAAAAGCCATGAAATTGCCTTGGTCAATGTGGCAGTGCTGATCACACCACAACCCGGCACAAAACAAATTGCCAGAGCCAGGATTGCCGTGGGTGCAGTGGCTTCGACCCAGTTGCGCCTGCAAGAAGCAGAGGAAAGCTTGAGCGATACGGTTGTTACAGTAGATGCCTTGGAGCGGGCGGCGGAATTGGCAGAGGCTGCCGTTAATCCAATCGACGACGTGCGCAGCACGGCCGGCTACCGTAAGCAAATGGTTAAAGTTCTGACCAAGAGGGCACTGCAAGAAGCCTGGGGAGGAGAGCTATGAAAATACCCATAAGTTTGCAGATTAACGGGGAAATGTATCAGGTGCAGGTTCCGGTGCAAAAGACGTTATTGTCTGTGCTCAGGGAGGATCTGGCTTTGACCGGGACCAAAAATGGGTGCGATAGCGGGGAATGTGGGGCCTGTACCGTACTGATGGACGGCAAGCCGGTCAATTCGTGTTTAATCCTGGCACTCGATGCGGTGGGCAAGCAAATCACGACCATTGAAGGTATTGGCGGGATCACGGAATTAGACCCGATCCAGGAAGCACTGGTTGCCCATGGCGCAATACAATGCGGTTATTGTACCCCGGGTCTGGTCATGACGGCCAAGGCCCTGCTGGCTAGCAATCCCCATCCTACTGAAACTGAAGTGCGGGAGGGGATTGCCGGAAACCTTTGCCGGTGTACAGGATATGTCAAAGTTGTGGAAGCGATTATGGATGTAAGTCGCGACTAGGGAAGGAGGGAAGCAATCATGAGTTATCGTGTTGTCGGTCAGTCGGTGCCGCGCGTGGATGCGCGGGAAAAAGTCAGTGGGAGTGCGATATATGCCGGTGATATGGTGTTGCCGCATATGCTGGTCGGTAAAGTCTTGCGCAGTCCCCATGCCCACGCTAAGATCATCCGCATTGATACTTCCAAGGCCAGGTCCTTACCGGGGGTCAAGGTTGTCCTCACTTACGATGATACGCCCAAAATTTTGTGGAACAGTGCCGGTTTTCCTCCCTCTCCAGGGGCGATATTGGTTGAGGATCAATATATTCTCAGCGATAAGGCCCGCTATGTTGGGGACGGGATTGCCGCCGTAGCGGCCGTTGATGAAGATACGGCTACCCGGGCCTTGGAACTTATTGAAGTAGAATATGAGGTGTTGCCTGCCTTAATGACTTTTGAACGGGCTATGGCAGCAGGGGCTTCCTTAATACATGGTGCCGAAAAGAACACTTATGGGCATACGCCGGTCGTTATAGGGGATGTTGACGCAGGATTTGCCGCAGCAGATTACGTTTTTGAAGACACTTACTACGTACCC
>JAJZPA010000110.1 GCA_021811425.1 Bacillota bacterium
AGAGTTCCATATAATATAGCAGTAAACCCTAAATAAAGGATTAAGAGGGATTATTTGGAGCATTAGGGGTAGCTCCAGAGAAAGGATGTAACGACATGACTTGGGAAAATAAGCGCATCCTGGTGACGGGAGCCGCTGGTTTTATCGGAAGTCATCTCACTGAAATGCTAACGAAGGCCGGGGCCGGCGTGCGGGTCTTTGTCCGCTATAATTCAAGCAATGGCAAGGGCAATCTCGTCGATCTGGATAAGTCCTTACTTGAAGAGATTGAAGTGATGGCCGGAGACCTGCGCGATGCCGAGGCCGTTGCAAGAGCGGTCACCGGCTGTGATCTTATCTTTCATCTCGCAGCTTTAGTGGGTATTCCCTATTCCTATCAAAATCCCCGTGAGGTCGTTGAAACTAATATTGTGGGAACGCTGAATGTGCTTACGGCTGCCCGTGATCAGAAGGTGAGCCGGGTGGTTCATACTTCGACAAGTGAAGTGTATGGTTCGGCTCAATATGTTCCCATGGATGAAGCTCACCCGCTCCGAGGACAGTCACCGTATTCTGCCAGCAAAATCGGAGCCGACAAGCTAGCGGAAAGTTTTTACGCTGCCTATGAACTTCCGGTTGTCACCATCAGGCCGTTCAACAGTTATGGGCCCAGACAATCCGCCCGGGCTGTCATACCCACCATCATCACCCAGGCCCTAACGGGTTCGGAAATTCGGCTGGGTAGTAGGGATACTCTGCGCGATTTTACCTTTGTCTTGGATACGGTTGCCGGATTTATGAGAGCGGCTCAGGTTGAGCAGGCAGTTGGACGGGTTATTAATATCGGCTCAGGGCAGGAAGTTTCCATCTCGGAATTAGCCCGAAGGGTGGTTGACACGATCGATGGTTCAGGCCCCATCGTGCTGGATGAGGCCAGACTGCGTCCAGGCCGGAGTGAAGTGAAACGTCTCTTAGCCGATAATCGCTTAGCCAAAGAACTCTTGGATTGGGAACCGCAGGTCGGACTTGATGAGGGGATAAGGCGGACTACGGCCTGGATTATGGCTCATTTTGAACGTTACGAGAGCGGGAAGTATCAGATCTAGCGCGGGAGGAATGGAATCCACACCGTGCCGCATCATGCCGTTCTCGAGACACCATGATAACAGCAAGTACGCTTCGGGAAGGAGAATTGTATGCAAGCAATTATCTTAGCGGGTGGTAGGGGGCAACGCCTTGATCCATTCAGCAGGATTCTCCCGAAACCGCTGTTTCCGTTAGGAGACGAGGCCATGGCTGCCATATTAGTCAGGCAGCTCAAAGGGGCAGGGGCCGTTGAAATCATTATGTCACTCGGGTATCTGGCTGATTTGGTGATAGCGTATTTTCAAGACGGGAGGCGTTTCGGCCTACCCATTCGCTATGTTGTGGAAAGCGAACCGCTCGGAACGGCAGGTCCGCTAAAAAGGGTAGACGGTCTCGAAGATGATTTCCTCGTCGTCAATGCCGATGAATTAACGAATCTGGATTTCAGAGCTCTGTTTGCGCATCACCTTTCTGCACAAGCGACGATGACGGTTGCTGTGCAGAAGAAAAATATAGCTTCTGCTTTTGGCGTGTTGGAAATCAGGGAAGGACAGGTCATTGCTTACCGTGAAAAGCCCACCTTCGACTATTGGGCTAGCATGGGCATCTATGTCTTGAATAAACAGTGTCTAGATTTAATTCCTGTTGGCGAAAGCTTCGACATGCCGCAACTTGTCCAACGGTTGTTGCAGGTCAAGGCCCGGGTTCTGAGCTATGAAAGTCGGGATGTTTGGTATGACATTGGTACGCTGGGTGATCTGGAAAGGGCTCGCCAAGCCCTAAGCCAACTGGAAAAGATTCAGGCAGGGCCCGCAGGTGCGGGGGAACGTATTGGGGGTCTGGATCCGGAAACTTTAGCTGAATCGCTAGATGGGGTGCTGCCTAACAGGGGGAAATAACGATGCTTATGCCACAGGTCAGTGTGCTCATTCCCACGTACAATTACGCGCGTTACGTGGGCTATGCCGTGAACAGTGTTCTCGAACAGTCCTATCCTAACGTAGAAATTATTGTGGTTGATGATGGATCAACTGACAATACCCGGGATGTTCTCAAATCCTATGCCTCAAGGATTCACTATATTTATCAAGAAAACGGTGGTACAGGCAGTGCCTTAAATACGGGTATAGCGGCAGCCGCAGGGAAATATATCTGCTGGCTCAGTTCTGATGATGTCTTTTATCCCAACAAGGTTGCCAGACAGGTACAGCTCATGGAGAGCCGACCAGAGTTGGGCTTCAGTTATACCAGTTTTTGCGTGATCGATGCTAAGGGTCAGTGGCAGTATGATGTCCAATCTCCATATTACCCTGAACGGAAGGAAATGGTCCAGAAGCTGATGGAAGGCTGTTTCATCAACGGGTCATCGGTGATAATGAGCCGCGCGGCTCTGGATACTGTCGGGCTCTTTGATGAAGCGATGGGTACGGTGCATGATTATGACCTTTGGTTTCGCTTCTTGCGCTGGCATCCCTGCGGTTTTTTGGATGAAATACTCCTAGGTTACCGCTGGCATGGAGAGAATGGGAGTTTCCATGTACAACCGGGTTTTGTCACGCCTGCCAGAGAACGAGCAAAGCTGCTTTTTCCGGAGTGGCTGACTTAGAACCATTTGTCTAAAGCCCCCATAAACTATTGATGAACCAGCCTGTTTTGGTAAGGGGGAAGAGCATGGGGAAGCTCAGGATATTGATCCTTGGGGCTACGGGTATGTTGGGGCACAAATTGTTCGCATATTTGAGCAGGAACAGTGCTTATTCCGTGTATGCGGCGGCCCGTTCGCACGCTGAACTAGCGGGGTGGCTGCCTGAGGCTATGGCTGGGAGAGTGATGGAAAGGTTTGACGCGGTTGATGTGGACAGCGTTGTGCGGATCATTGCAGCGGTCAGACCTGATGTCGTGATCAATGGAGTTGGGATTATTAAGCAAGCGCCGACAGCCAAAGATCCGCTGGCTGCGATTACGGTGAATGCGCTCTTTCCTCACCGTTTGGCTCAAGTTTGCCACGCTGCGGGAGCGGGAATGATTCAGATCAGTACGGATTGTGTTTTCGATGGGAGCAAAGGCCATTATGCGGAAAGTGATATTCCGGGTCCTTTGGATCTCTATGGGAGAACCAAGCTTTTAGGGGAAGTTGTAGATCCGCATTGTCTAACGTTCAGGACCTCGATTATCGGCCACGAACTGCGAGGGCATGTTGGCCTGATGGATTGGTTCCTACAGCAGGAAGGGACGATTCAAGGATTCACGCGGGCTATTTTCTCGGGTCTCCCCACAGTGGAGTTGGCACGGGTGATCGGTGACTTTATTATTCCTCAGAGGGAGCGCTTGCAGGGCCTCTATCACCTTTCTGCTGACCCGATTTCTAAATATGATCTCTTAAATCGGGTAGCTGCCCAATATCAGAAAGAAATTACCATCGAGCCAGATGAGCGTATTGTGGCGGATAAGAGTCTGGATTCCAGTCTGTTCCGTTCACTGACAGGCTATATTCCACCGTCTTGGCCGGAACTCGTGGCTCGTATGCACGAGGATTTTTGCCAATCCCCGTACAGTTTAAATGTCGGCACCAGGGGGTAAGCGCATGAAGATATTTGATAACAAGGTTGTCGTGATTACGGGTGGCACAGGATCATTGGGGAAAGTTTTGACTGGGCGTTTACTGAGTAAGGAAGCCGGGGAGCCCAAGAAGATCATCATATTTTCCCGTGATGAGGCGAAACAGCATGCGATGCGAATGGCTTACCAACAGAAGAGCCAAGGCACAGAGGAAATTATCTACCACGATTTTGAACGTTTAATCGAATTTCGCATCGGCGATGTCCGGGATTATCCTTCCGTCTGCTCGGTGCTTAAGAATGCAGATATTGTGATCAATGCTGCTGCACTCAAACAGGTTCCTTCCTGTGAGTATTTTCCGTTTGAAGCGGTGCAGACCAACATTAATGGAGCAGAAAACATTGTTCGAGCCATTCATGAACAAGACCTCAAGGTGGAGACGGTTGTGGGGGTATCCACGGATAAAGCCTGCAAACCGGTCAATGTCATGGGGATATCCAAAGCGATGCAGGAACGGATTTTTATAGCCGCCAATATTACCGTTTTGGGGACTCGTTTTGTTTGTGTGCGCTATGGGAATGTTTTAGCCTCACGGGGATCAGTGATTCCTCTTTTTCATGAACAAATCAGCTACGGAGGTCCTGTAACGCTTACGACGCCTGAGATGACACGGTTCTTGATCCCTCTGGAAAGTGCAGTGGATACCATTTTGGCTGTCATCTCAGAGGCCCAGCGGGGAGAGATATTCGTGCCCAAGATCCCATCGGCCCGGATTGTGGATGTAGCCAAAGCTTTGATTGGGCCAAGGAATATTGGCATCGTTTATACGGGCATCCGGCCCGGAGAGAAAGTCCATGAAATATTGGTTTCCCCTGAGGAAGCCTGGAGAACTTACGCACGGGGAGGTTATTATGCCATTAAGCCCATGCTGCCGGAACTGGTCTATCCCGAGCCAGGAGGGCAGGCGCTTAGGCAGGAATACAGTTCGGGAGATTATTTGATGACACCTGAAGAGACGAGAGAACTCTTGCAAAAGCATCAGCTGCTAACCGCGCAGGCAAACCTGGGAGAGAGTGAATTGCTGCGATGAAAGTACTCACCGTTTTGGGAACCCGACCGGAAATCATTCGCTTGAGCCGAGTTATTCCACGGCTTGACTCAATGTGTCAGCATGTGTTGCTGCATACGGGCCAGAACTTTGAACCTACGTTAAACTCGATATTCTTCGAGGAATTGGGTTTGCGCGCACCTGACTACATTTTGAAGGGTCAGGCAGCCACGCCCATGGAGCAGGTGGGCCGGATTTTAAGCGAGTGCGAGCCAATCCTGGTTTCTGAACAACCGGATCGGCTCCTGATACTTGGGGATACCAATAGTGCCTTAACAGCCATCGCCGCTAAACGCCTGGGTATTCCCGTTTATCATATGGAGGCGGGAAACCGCTGTTTTGATGATCGGGTTCCGGAGGAAGTGAACCGCCGGATCGTGGATCATTGCAGCGATGTCCTCTTGCCCTACAGTGAACGCAGCCGGGCCAACCTTCTCCGGGAAGGTATCGAGGGGCGGCGTATTTTTGTAACCGGAAATCCTATTCTCGAGGTTTTGACGCATTACGCAGATCCGATCGGGCGTAGTCAGGCTTTGGAACGGTTGGGGCTAAGCAGGGGGCAGTATATGCTGGTAACGCTCCACAGAGCGGAAAATGTGGATGATCCAGAACGACTGAACCGCTATATCATGGCCTTCCAGGAGTTGCATAAAAAGTATAAGCTGCCGCTGATCTGTAGTCTTCATCCCCATACCCGTTCCCAATTGGCCAAGCAGGGTAAGGGCTTGGCGGGAAGCGGCGTACGCGCATTAGAGCCGCTGGGTCTTTTTGATTTTGTGCATCTGCAGCGGAACGCTCTGTGTGTACTAAGTGACAGCGGTACGGTACAAGAGGAATGCAGTATTTTTAAGATTCCGAATGTGACTCTGCGCGATGTCACGGAACGGCCGGAGACGGTTGAGGCGGGGAGCAGCATCATCGCCGGCAGTGCTCCTGCGGCCATTGTCAACGCGGTACAAACGGTGCTAAGCCTGGGCTGCGACTGGCAGCCCCCGCCGGAATACCTTGTTCCGGACGTCAGCGGGAAAATCGTCAGAATACTGCTCAGCGCCTACGGTCAAGCAGGAGCCAGCGGTGATACTTTCGCAGCAAGGATGGGTGAGTAAACATGATGGATCATCTAAAGTCCGCGTCAGACTATGTGCCTGCTTTGAACTGGCATGAAGATTTTATTGTAGCTTTGGCACGTTCGTTTCGTCCCCGTGTCTACGTTGAACTTGGCTTATCCCGATGTGAGCTTTTCAATCAGATGATCCCCTTTGCTGAACAACTGATCGGGGTGGATGTCAATCCGGATGCCGGAAATTACATGGCCAAAACGGTTAAGACCCGCTTCGTTCTGGCTGCAACGGAAAAATTTGCTCAGGAATTGCGCTTGAGTCCCATCTCGATTGATTTATTGTTCATCGATGCTGAGCATTCGCGGGAAGCAGTGATTCGTGATTTTTACGATTATTTTCCATTTGTGGTGCCGCACGGGCTGATTCTGCTGCATGACACGCATCCAGGTCGGCTTGAATTGATCCAGCCACAGTGGTGTGGAGACGGCTATTTGGCAGCCGCAGAGCTTGGACGGCAGACAAAAGATTATGAACTGATGACTATCCCTGTCTCGCCGGGATTGACGCTTTGCCGTAAGCGCAGCGCTCAATTAGCCTGGATGGAGCGCTAACAGGTAACAATAGCCCGGAAGGAGATACGGAAATGCCGGGAGAAAGTGCAGGAAGTGTGGGAAGGCAGAGGGAGACGTTATGAAAAGGTATTCGATCGTTGGCATGTGTCAAATCTACAACGAAGTGCGCAAAGGCAATCTGGAGCGATTTGTGAAGTATATCCGGCCGCTGGTGGATGCCCTGGTCGTCTATGATGATGGCAGTACCGATGGCAGCTATGAATATATGCTTGCGCAAACTCCCTATGTCATTCGGGGAGTGAAGAATGATTTTGCTCACGAGCAAAATCACAAGCAAATGCTATTACAAGAGGCACTCAAATTGAAACCGGATTTTATTCTCTGGCTGGATGCTGACGAAGTCATGACCGCAAATGCAGCCGAACACCTGCAAGCCTTGTGCGAATACTGCGCTCAGCAAGGAGTTGATGCCGTGAATTTTCACGAACTCAACTTGTGGCGCAGCCAATCTTGGCGACGTCTGGACAGTCTATATAATGAAGGCTGGTTCTGCCGTTTGTGGAGAGTTACTCCCGATATCGCTTTTGCGGATTCTAAGGCGGGGCTGCACCAGCCACCTTTCCCCTCGACGATTCGCAGTTCCGTATCTGTGCAAGGTGTTGAGGTGATACACTACGGGTTTGCCACAGAACAACGTTTGGCCCACAAGTATCTGACGTATCGAGCCCATGGGCAACGGGGTTATGAAATGCTGGATCGCTTAATCAGCGAGGAAAGATTGGTGCTGGAACAGGTTCCTGAGGGACTTTTTCCCGAGGGTCTTTGGCTGGAGGCTGAAGAACCCCGACCACTTCGGTTTGAAGAGTCGCTCGCCTATGTGGAAAAGTATCGGGAAGAAGTGTTTGGACCAAAGTTTTCACTCATTTGCCTGGTTTATCAGAGCGTAGAGTGGCTGAAGTTCATTTATGAACAGGTTGTCAAGCATACGGATCTGACAGATAAAGAGTTTTTCTTCGTGGCTAATGATGCGAATGAGCCGGTCCTGCGTTATCTGCGGGATAACTACATTCCCCACTATGTATTTAACAATTCCCCTGAACAACGTGGCGAGTGGTTTATCAACAATGTCTACCGGGCGTATAACTTTGCGGTAGGTAAAGCCCGGGGAGATTTTCTTGTTTTCCTGAATTCCGACATGGCCCTCACTCCAGGGTGGTTCGATTCATTATGGAAGGCTTATCAGGGAGGAAACTGCCTTACCTCCCGGCTGGTCGAATCCGGAAAATTAAGGAGTGGCCAGTATGGGGTGGAGCGGGATTTTGGACGGGATTGCTTCTCTTACCGGGAAGAAGAATTTCAAAACTATGCCCGGGATCTTGCACTGCCGGAAATCCGGGAGGGTGGCTTATTTATGCCTCTGTTGATTCGCAAGGAACACTTCGAGCAGGTCGGAGGATATCCAGAGGGCAATATTACGCCCGGTAGTGATATTTTTAAACCGCTCATAGCTCGCTTAGGCGAACCCTGTATTTCGGGTGACAATGTTCTTATGCAAAAGCTCCAAGTCAGAGGAGTCAGGCATCAAACGGTTTTTGACAGTATCGTTTATCATTTTCAATGTGGCGAGTCGGATGGGCCAGCCTCGACCAAGACAGAAGCAGGCTCGATGAAAGTCGCGGTGTGTAATGATCTGATTAACGGGTCGATGGGTGAGAAGGTATTATGGAATTTTCTGTTGGAATCCTTGCCGGCGACTGTGGGGATTGACCTGTGGATGGCCGGTCAACTAGGAGACTATGCAGAAAACGCCCGTCAGTATATCGCTGCTCATCATCCCGAAATCGAAGTGATTATTCAGAACGCGACTTTCATCAATACCGTTGACGATACTCGTTATACCATCGCTTTTTTACAGGATAACTTGAGAGCCATGGGGAGGTTCTCAGAGCAACAGGAGCAGAATTTGCGGCGGGCTCGAAAGTTGGTCACGAATTCCGTCCAAACGGCCCTTTTCTATCCTGAATATAATTTTGAGATCATCCCGGTTGGGATTGATATCGATTTGTTCAGTCCGATGTGTAAGGAAGAAGTTCGTCGTGAATTTGGCTTTGGGCAGGAAAGAATCGGTATATTTGTCGGTGATTTTTCCGAGGTGAAAGGATGGTCTAAAGTTCGGGCCTGTGTGGAACAACACTCAGAGATAACTTGGATTATGGTTGTGAAAAGTGCCCAAACTTTTGCTGCTCCTAACGCCCGTGTTTTCAATCGGATTCCCCAGACCCTTCTGGCGAAACTGCTTAATTGTGCTGACTTCTTCATGATTGGTTCGCCGATTGAGACGCAATGTTTGGCTGCAGTCGAAGCTTGTCTGTGCAACCTCCCGGTGATTATGCATAACGTGGGCATCTTTAAGGATTTTAGCGAAGAAGAGAGAGCGCGCTGCGGTATTTTCGGAACCGACTTTGAGACAGCTTTGGCTCAGATACCAAGTCACACGTTCTCACCGCGTCAAGTCATGCTGGACAAGAAACTAGCGGTACAGGATGCCATGGAGAAGTGGTACCGCTTGCTAATCACGGTGTTCCTGGAACTTTCCACTAAAAAGTAAGAGTATGCCGGTAAGGCTGCAGTAAAGTGAACTCGTTTAACTAAAGTTGAATCAATTATTAAAGATGGTTTTACGCAGAAAGACAGAGAAGAGGATGGCGTATAAGATGAAGCATAAGATTTCAATCATTATTACGACTTTCCAGAGGGTGCATCTCTTGCGGTGGGGGTTGTACTCTTTATCGCTACAGAATATTCCCTGGGATTTTGAGACGATAGTGATCAATGACGGGGTTGATGATGAGACAGAGGAAATATGTAATCTCTATAAAGACAAGCTTCATTTAAAATATGTGTTTTCCGGACAAAGAAATCTGGATAAGGAATCTTCTTGGCGTGTACCGGGTTTTGCCATAAACATCGGCGTGAAGCAGTCTTGCGGGGATATTTTAGTTTTGAGCTGTGCGGAAATGCTTCATATTAATCCGACCATCCCGCGTCTTACGTTGCCTATCTTAGAGAATCCCAAACTTTTGGGCATTCCGTTGGGCAAAGATGACCGGGACGGGGCGTTCCTTGAGTGCATTGAACGGAATAACGGCGTTTTTGATCTGGATACGCTAAATCGCTGTGCCAATTTATACACTAAAATGCCGTTCTTGATGGCCCTTCACCGTAGTGCATACTTCGAAATTGGCGGCTATGATGAGGATTTTATAGGTGTTGCCTATGATGACCGGGATTTTATGGATAGGCTCTTGAGAAACGGGTGTGATTACTGTCAAACGGATGCCGTGACGGTACATTTATACCATCCAAGAGCTGAAGGGTATTATGAGGGTGAAGGACCCAGTGCCTGGGATTATAATAAAGACCTGTTCTTTTCCAGGATGGGCCAGATAGTGCGGAATCAAGGCAGAGAATGGGGCGGATTGGATCAAGCGCAATTATGATTAGTAAAAAATGGCTAGTATAGCAGTAACATCCTGTGTACGGGCTCCGTACAATATACTACCGCAGCATGAGGGGGGGTAGGGGAAGATGGCAGTTCAGGGATTAACGACCGGCCTAATCGAAAATCCAGCGGTAGCCGGAGTAAGGCCCACTTCCACACTGGCGGTGAGGATTACCAACGATGATACTGCAACAGTGGCCATCCAAATTAACGGATTTTATTTGGAGGGTACAACCAAAGTGCAGTACGTCGCGGAGTTCTTTACCTTAAGTGCAGGGAGTGTGGCATCGCGCAATTATTACGCCCAGTTCGAGGGATTTGAGTTTCAGTTTTTCGTTAGTTCTTCAGCCGTTGAAGTTTCCGCCTGGGGAAAGAATGCGGCAGGTGATCTCACTAGCGCACATAGAATAGTGGCCCGGGAATTTAATCCTTTTTAGGTAAGGAAAGAATATCGTTACCCTTTAGCGAGTTGACATGGAGGTGAAGGTATGGCTTCGTTAACAACAGGTCTAATCGAAAATACCCCTGTGTCGGGGGTAAGACCATCGGTGACGCTTGCGGTTAGAATAACCAATGATGATACAGTAACGGCATC
>JAJZPA010000111.1 GCA_021811425.1 Bacillota bacterium
GCCGCTCCTCCGCTGCTTGCCGGTGGTATCCTCCTCGGGTACAGCCTCATTTTGGGCGCATTCGATCCATGGCTCGCGTTGACATTTGTTTTCTTTTACCTGGTGGGCGGGATCGGGGTTCCGTTAGCGGTGCGGGCGTTGAGTCAGCAGACCCAGGTGAAGCACTCAGCGGTGCGCGCCGAATTGACCGCTGTGCTGCTTGACAGTGTCCGGGGCATGGGGGATCTCTTGGCGTATGGAGCCGAAGAACGCCAGCAAGAGCGGGTGTTGCAATTGCAGGGAACACTGCAGAGCTTGCAGCGGCGGCAGGCCTGGCTTTCCGGGGTGGCCTCGGCTTTAACGGGGATGGCGATGCATCTGGCCATGGGTGCCGTTCTCGCACTGGCGGTGCTCGATGTGAGCAGGGGTCGGTTCGATGGGGTATTTTTAGCGGCTTTGCTTTTAGGGGTTGTGAGCAGTTTTGAAGCGGTATTCCCTCTGGGGTTGGTATTTCCCTATTGGGAGCAGAGCTTGGGAGCGGCGCGCCGGTTATGGGAAGTTCTTGACAGCCAGCCTGGGGCAGGCAAGGGAAACGAAGCAGAAGCAGAAGCAGAAGCAGAAGCAGAGAAAGGGATTTCTGATCAGGTAAGAGTATCTGCAAGAGAAAGTGTGTCTGATGAAGAGCGAGTATCTGACCAAGAAAGATTATCTGACCAAGAAAGATTATCTGGTAAAGAACGAGCTGCTGATGAAAAAAGAGAAAGCCTGCCGGAGGCAGGGATAGGGCAGTATGGGTCAGTGTCAAAGGTACTCTTGAAGGTCGAGCACCTCTCCTTTCGCTATGAACCGACGGAACCTTGGGTCTTGAAGGACGTGAGTTTTGAAATTCAACAAGGGAAAAAGGTTGCCCTCATCGGGGCAAGTGGGGTTGGAAAAAGTACACTGGTAAATATCCTTTTACGTTTTTGGGAGGCCGAGCAGGGCAGTGTTTCGATCGGTGGACGAGACTCCAGCGGCTTGGCGGCGGAGGAGGTACGCGAATTCATGGGAGTCGTGACCCAGCGCACGCATTTGTTTAACGCAACGATTCGTGAAAATCTGTTGCTCGCTAAATTGGACGCGACCGAGGAGGAACTGGGAGAAGCGGTGCGGCAGGCCCATTTGCAGGAGTGGATCCGGCACTGTCCGGATGGGTATGATACCTATATTGGGGAAGATGGCTTGAAGCTTTCGGGCGGTCAGCGTCAACGCTTGGCCATTGCCCGCGCTTTGCTCAAAAACGCCCCCCTTTTGATTTTGGATGAAGCGACTTCCGGGCTGGATCCCGAGACGGAAAGGGCAATCTTTGAGGAGTTGCGGCAGGTGCTCAATGAGCGCACTGCCTTAGTGATCACGCACCATTTGGATATTCTCCCGGATATGGATGAGGTTTTGGTTCTCCGCAATTTATCGAATCCCTTTGTCCATAAGAGTAGTCATAGATCGTAGCCCATAGTATAATATTCACAGAAGGTAGGTGAGAAACTTGCCCAAAAAGGAAGCAAACTCAAATCGGATAAAACTGGACGAAATACTAAAATCGCTGTTCACAGTATCTAACAAAGTACTGATCAACATGTTAAACAGCCTATTCAAAGAAAACTATGCAGCAGAAGCCACTGAAGTAAGCTTTGGCAGCAATGAATTCGTGGACGATGCGTATAATATCCTCAGAGGAGACATCTTTCTTAAACTTAGCGATGCTGACCAATCTAATCATTATCACGTAGAGATACAGACACTCAACGATGACAGCATGGTCATCAGAATGCTAGAATACGGAATCAGCAAAGCCAGAGAAATAGCCCAAGGCGTTGAAGACACAGAAGAAACGATATTTTACATACCCAAACAGTTGGTAATCTTCATAGAACAAAACCCAAGCATCAAAGATGAACTAAGACTGAGACTGATATTTCCTGATGGACAGGAAGTAAAATACCGAGTACCGGTCATGAAATACTGGGAATACGGTAAAGCGGAGATCTTAGAACAAAAACTCTATCCACTATTGCCATTACAGGTATTTAAGTTACGCTATCAGATGGAAAAAATAAAACTAAGAAAGACCCATACAGAACAAGAACTACGGGAATTAATCGAGAAAGCCCAACAGATCGTGGAAGAAATGGCTCATGAAGCAGCTAGACTGTTTAAAGTTGAGGAAATAGACGGAGGGGACCTGCACAAAATACTCTTAGCTAATGAAGAACTCTTCAGATACTTAAACAACAGATATGTAAATGATGAAAAGCTAAATGAGGAGGTGCTGAGCATGACTAGACTCCTGTACAATCCTATTGAGGTAGAAAAAGCTAAGCAAGAAGGTATATTAGAAGGCGAAGCAAAAGGAAAGCTGGAAGGAAAGCTGGAAGGAAAGCTGGAAGCAGCCCGAAACGCAGTGAAAAAAGGATTGCCTTCAGAAGACATTGCAGAGATAACTGGCGTGCCTTTGGAAACAGTGCAGAAGCTCAAAGCAGAACTATTGAACTAAGTTCTGCTCGGGTTGGAAAAGGCTTCCGAAGTTTGTCTTCGGAGGCCGTCTTTTCCTCGTGGGCGTTAAATTGAACACGGACACCCTTTGCTCCAGACTCCAGCGGATTGACGGCGGAGGAGGTACGCGAATTCATGGGAGTCGTGACCCAACGCACGCATTTATTCAACGCCAGTATTCGCGAGAATCTGTCACGATACAGGATACCACTGGATCTTACAAGGGGGGAGAAAGTGATGAATTTAAAGATTCAGTTTGATTGTTCAAATATTAATTGGGATTGTGTTTCTCAAACTTGAAAAAAGTTGGAATGGCAAGTTTTAGAAGAGTAATAGTGAATATTGGCTTCTGGCGAAAGTTTTAGTTTATTCACTCTCAATCCCCAGTTCAGCTTCGACTTCCTTGATAGTCATCCATCCTTTTTCTCTTCCAGCCTGCTCTCCCTGAGCAAGCTGTGACATCAGCTTCAGTGAAGCCATTAATTTTTCATATTCATTAATATCGATAATGGCAAATTTCCCTCTGCCATTTTTGGTTAAAAACACTGGCTTGCCTATGGCAATATCTTGTAGGAATTCATTATAATTCCTTAAATCGGAGATGGGTTTGATATTTGGCATAATAACAACTCCTTTCGTTGCTGTTATTAATATATCCTTATTATTCGTAAAATACAACAGCAATTATCCTCTCTGGCCGGAGGTCATAGAGATGGTTATAAATGCAAAGGAGCAGGGAAGGAAATTGGGACGTATCTGTCGAATGTGATGAGTGGGACTCATAACCAGGACGGAAAAATTCATCATTGGGAGTGGCGAAAACACAATGAAAAAGTCTCGGGATGGATCGAGTTTCTCCAATAACCCAGAAAAAAAGAGTGCCCGAGTGGTTCGGCTGCAAGACTATCAGGAAGGCAAGGAGCGCGAAGAGGCCATGGAACAGGCTGCGCGTTTACTTCAGCAGACCCGGAACCTGATGGAGAAAAACTGCAGAATCTATGCAGAGCACTTAGAACAATTGGATATTGATTTGGCCGATTATGAGGAAGAAGACCGGTTTGTTCTCGTTGGGGAGCAAACTTTGGAGGAGAACCCGGAGGTCAGTGCCTCATTTATGATTCAATTTAACCTGGAACAGCCTGTCATCGACATTCACATGATTTTTACCCCGAATGGCACTTTGAAGCACCGTCAGAAACTCTATCGTGTCATCAATTCTTGGAATCAAGATTACCGTTTTGCGGCCTTTTTCATTGATAGTGACAACGATCTCGTTGTGCGAACTTCGCTTGATGTGGAACACCATTTCGAACCGGCCAAGCTCGATGAGGCCCTTATCTTGCTGTCGGATTTGGCGGATGATGGTTACACTGAGGTGGAAAAATTCTGGGTAAAGGAATTATAAACGTTCGTGGAAACTCAAGAACGATCAATTCAAAGGCATCCCTACAGGGAAAAATTGATGAGGTACTCATAAACAATTATTAACGTTGGCGATTCAGGCGCTCCCAGATGGTGAACGCTTGGATTTTCTTTTTATCCGAAAGGTTATTGTCATAAACTATTTATCTAACGTATAATAAGATCACAAAACAATTTCTCGAAACGGAGAGATAAGTATGTGTGAGCAAGAGGATGTTTCTCAGAACCCTACGCAAGGTGTGGTTTTATTAGAACTCGACGCTTTGCTGCAAGCCGCTTGGCGGCGTTACCAAGACTATATGATACCTGCGCAGAACGACCTATCAATGCATCAAGTGTATTTTCTAATGTTCTTGGCGCGCCAGATCACCTGTACCCCATCCGATGTAGCCCAAGAGTTTGGTGTTACCTTAGGGGCGGTGACTGGGTTTGTTGATCGCCTGTATAAGCTGGGGCTGGTTAGCCGAGTGCGCAGTGAGGAAGACAGGCGCTTAGTGCTGATCCAGTTGACTGACAAGGGGATAGGGAAACTGAAGGAATTTGAAAAAGCGAGAACGGAAAAGCTCGTAGGTCTACAGGAAACCTTGGGCGAAGCCGGGATCCAGCGGTTGAATCTGGCCTTGAGACAACTCGTCGGGGGCTTGGCGTCGTTAGATAAGGAGTGAAGGATGGGAATTTTGGATTGGGGATTTTATAAGCTTTATGGGCTTGGGGCCGATCTGTTCTATCGGAAATTCGTCCGGGATACTGAACGGGCAGGTGCAGTGAATCGGGCGGTTCTCCATGAAATATTAAGTGCTAATGCTTCCACACAATATGGCCGTTTGCACGGATTTGCGGCGATCAGCCGGGCAGAAGACTATAAGCAAAGGGTTCCGTTGAGCGGCTATCAGGATTTTGAGCCGTACATCGAGGAGATCGCGGCTGGGGCTGAGGGAATCCTGACGACAGAACCGGTGAAGTATTTCGGTCTCAGCTCAGGTACGACGGGCAGGCAGAAACGCATTCCGGTGACCTCGAAGGCGAGCAGGATTGTCAACATGAATATGATGTTTTTTCAGCACGCGCTTTTGCGCCATGCACTACCTAGTGCCAGGACTGAAGGCAAAGGGTTGCTTTTGATGAATATGCTGCAATCCGGAGCCACCGGAGCCGGAATTCCTACGGGTTCAGGCACGTCAGGCGGGGTCAAGACGATGCAGAAGATCGTTCCTTATTTTTGGGTTTCGCCGTTGACCGTGCTGCAGATTGCGGATCAGCCAACGGCAAACTATCTGCATCTCCTTTTTGCGCTGCAGGAAAGAAATCTTGCCTATATTGGTGCCCCATTTCCTTCGGCGATCGTACAGTTGTTTGCTGTCCTGGAGGAAAAGGGACTGGAATTGGTGCGGGATGTGGAGCAGGGTCGGATTTCTGAAACGCTGCCCCTGGAACCAGAGAACAGGGCTCTCTTAGAGAAAGGATTGCGGGCAAATCCCCGGCGTGCGGCTGAAGTTGAACGGGAATGGGCACAAGGCATGCAGGGTATTGCCCAGAGGCTTTGGCCGAAAATGGCTTACCTCAGCTGTGTGGCAGGTGGACCTTTCAGTATCTATGTGGAACGGCTACGACATTATGGAGGTGGCCTTCCAATCTATTCGGCGATTTATGGAGCGACTGAGGCCGTCATTGGTCTGGCCGCAGAATTGGATGTGGCGCAGTATGTCGTTTCTCCGCGCGCAGCCTATTATGAGTTTATTCCGCTTCAAGAAAGTGATGCCGCCCAGCCTTTGACACTGGATGTGGATGAGGTAGAAGTGGGGCGAGATTATGAGATCGTGCTGACAAGTCATGCGGGTTTCTACCGTTACCGTCTGGGAGATGTGGTGAGGGTTGTCGGGCGCTGCGGCCAAGCACCAATTCTCGAATTTTGCTACCGCAAAGGGCAGCTTCTGAATCTGGCTGGGGAGAAGACGTCCGAAGCGGCGCTGACGTTTGCGCTTCAGGCCGCCGCTTTAGCGCTTGAGGCGATTGTGTCGGATTTCAGTGTGGTGGAAGATTTGGACGGTTCGCCTTGCCGCTACAAGGTTTTTCTCGAAGTCAGGCAACCGGAAGGATTGAGAAAAGGCTCCGGAAACCTGCGGGATACGTTGGAATCAGCTTTATGCGAAGCCAATCCACGTTATCGGGCAGGTCTGGAGGCGAAACGTCTTGGTCCTCTGAAATTGGTATTCGTCCGTCAGGGAACCTTTCAAGCGATCCGTCGCGAGCTTATTGAGAGAGGGGCTTCCCAGAATCAGGTGAAGATTCCCCGCTTAGTACGGGATGTGAAACTATTAGCGATTTTGCAGGCCAGTGCTGAAGAGGAATAAACGTGCAAAAGGTAGGAGTTTATTACATGAGGACACAAGCAAAGCCCAGGATAGCACGAGCCCTGGCCATCCTGTTTATCGTGCAGTTCTTGGTGATGGTCGGATTTGGGATCGTAATTCCGATTCTTCCTTTTTTGGTACAGAAGTTGGGTGGAGATGCTATCTCGCTCGGGATCTTCATGTCCGCCTATTCTGTAATGCAGTTTTTCTTTGCACCTTTTTGGGGGAGGCTTTCCGATCGGATCGGTCGTCGCCCTGTGCTCCTCATCGGGTTGTCCGGGTATGGTGGGACATTTATCTTGTTCGGATTGGTGCACAACCTTTACGCCTTGATTGCTATCCGGGCCATATCAGGTATGATTTCTTCCGCGACCCTGCCGACGGCGATGGCCTATCTGGCTGACATTACGGAAGAAGGCGAACGCTCGAAAAGTATGGGCATGGTGGGCGCAGCGATGGGCCTCGGTATGGTCTTTGGTCCGGCACTTGGCGGCTGGTTTGGGCATTTTAGTTTTTCTCTGCCTTTTTTTGTAGCAGGTGGGTTAGCGCTCGCTGTGATTCCGTTTGCTTGGACTTTTTTGCCGGAAACTTTGCGTAAACCTGATAATAACAAGAAGAAAAGGGCAAAGCTTTCGTGGAGGGTGATCGAGAATCCATTATTCATTCTTTTTGCTTTCAACTTTGTGTTAAGCTTTACGATGGCGATGTTTGAAAGCACCTTTGCCTGGTTAGCGGCGGCGAAAGTAGGCTTTGGCCCCGCGCAGTTGGGAGCGACCTTTGCGATTATCGGCATTTTTGGTATTATTGTGCAGGGTATGCTCATTGGAAAGCTTGTTAAGCGCTTCGGGGACGCCAATCTAGTAAAGTTTGGTTCCATGCTTTGTGCATTAGGGCTAGTGTTTATTTTTTTGGCCCCGAACACTATGTTACTCATCACTTCCACGATCGTCTTTATGATCGGGAACTCTTTAATGGGACCAACGAGTTCTAGTCTTGTCACCAAGCAGTCCACTGAAGGTCAAGGCGCGGCACTTGGGCTCTTTCAGTCTTTCAGCAGTCTCGGTCGTATTCTCGGTCCAGTGGTTGGAGGAGGCCTTTATGAACTCAGCATGGGCTTGCCTTATATCAGTGGAGCAGTCCTACTCTTGCTCATGGTTTTGATTGGGGGGAGACGAATTTCGAAGTATAGCGACGGGGTTCAGTAGCAGAAACGCCCTCGACTGGTTAGCAGTGCGAGGGCGTTTTGTTTACCTAGGGACTTTGCTTCAACAATTAAATGGGTTGTCAGCGGCCCTCGATTCCAAGTTCTTTAAGTTTACGGTAGAGAGTGTTGCGTCCGATCCCGAGCAGGCGGGCGGCTGGTGCGATTTTTCCTCCCGTATGGTTGAGGGCATCTAATATGAGTTCTCGGGCCTGAAGCCGTAAAAGCCCGTTGTGTCCCTGGGTGTCCGGTATAGGGATGGGTTCTTCCGATGCAGTATCGGCATCGGAAGAACGTGGAAAAACGGAGCCGGTGAAAGCTGCAGTATGTGAGGCCTGCAGAAGTTCGGGAGGCAGGTCGGCGACGGTCAGAAGAGTGCCGTCCGCTAAAGCACACATGCTTTCGATGCAGTTTTCCAACTCGCGCACATTTCCCGGCCAGGTATGCGTGAGAAATGCTGTGTAGATCTCTGGGGCTACCTGATAGGTTTTGCCGCCATGGCTGAACTTGGCAATGAAGTGAGGAACCAGATCAAGTACATCCTCAATCCGCTCCCGTAAAGGCGGAAGTTCGATAGTGATGACCTTCAGCCGGTAATAGAGATCGAGACGGAACTTCCCTTCTTGAACCAGCATGGTCAGATCCCGGTGAGTGGCCGCGATGATGCGGACATCAAGGGGATGGGCCTTGCCGGAGCTAATCCGGTAGATTTCTTTTTCCTGGAGTACCCGTAGGAGTGCGACTTGCACATTGGGAGAAATGTCGCCGATTTCATCGAGGAAAATTGTTCCGCCCTGTGCGAGTTCGAATTTTCCGGGCTTACCGCCGCGTTTCGCTCCCGTAAAGGCTCCATCATCATAACCGAAGAGTTCGCTCTCCACCAAGGAATCCGGCAATGCGGAACAGTTCAGCGCGATAAACGGCCCTTCCCGACGCGGACTTAAGAGGTGAATGTGGCGAGCGATAATTTCTTTTCCCGTGCCGCTTTCCCCTTGCAGGAGGATGGAGGTCTGGGTTGCTGCGACTTTGGCGGCGCGTTGCAGGACTTTGCGGCTGACCTCGCTTGAGCCGACCCAGAGGGGAGTGGTCAAGGGTTCCGGGTAGCGTGACAAGGGTGAAGGAGATGGCGATGAAGATGGTGAAGCATAGGAAGAACCCGAGGCTAACGCTGTGGGAGCAGGAGAGAGGGGTGTGAGGCCAGACTCAGGTGACGACGACCCAGAAAGATCTAGGAAAGCTACGGCTTTGGTCGTATCAAGGGATGAAAAATGGGGCTGAAAGATATCCCCAATAAATGTCCCTCTGGCTGCATCAGGATTGATTTTCAATAGAGCAGCTGCAGCGGGCGTGATCTGGGTGATGACGCCGCGACTGTCAAGGGCCAGTTCATGACGCACTGCCAGCTCTGCGGATAGCCGCAGCCCTTCGGCATAGAGATGGAAACTTCGTTCGAATTCGCGTAGGCGTAGGTTATATTCGATCATGCGAGCGCCTAGAACCGCTATATCGAGGAGGCGTTCTTTCGTTCGCGAGGCCAGGCTGCTGATGTCGAGAATGCCGATCGTGTTTCCGTTAGAATTTAGGATAGGGGCTGCCCAGCACCCGAGAAAGTGGTTTTCCCGGACGAAGTGTTCTGTCCCAAGCACGCGCACGGGAGCTTTTTCGACCAGAGCGGTGCCGATAGCATTGGTCCCTTTCACCGCTTCACGCCATGATGCCCCAGGACTTAAGTGAACGGACTGAGATTTCGTTAGAAAAAAGGGATCCCCGAGGGATTCTAAGATGTACCCGTCTTGATCGCTCAGGAGGACAACATGGTGACGCCCCTGCAGGAAATTAAAGAGAAGAGGAAGAACGGGTTGGGCTGCGTGCAGTAAAGCCTCCGCCTGACCCGAACGCTCCTGAAACAGGTGAGTTGGCAAGATGTCATTGTTTTCAATCCGTTCATGGTTGAGCTTGAACTCCCGACTACGCAGCCAGGAACGCTGAATGAGCGGCTCAGCCAATACAGGGTTTTCTCCGTGAATGAAAGCAGACCATGCGCTTTTCAATCCTGAATCCCCCCAAACTGAAAACTAGGAAAGTTTTCAATATATTCCAAAAGAATGATTCAAGGATAGCATAACATAAGGGTTTTACTTGTACAAGAATCTTTTGCCTTGCTGACATAACTTGATCCTATGCCCCATTTCGGAACACAGCAAAAGGACGAAAGTGTTCCATGTTAGTCCACTGAGGGGTGGTTTACCCGAGTCAATGAGAGAAACAGCTTAATTGTCCGCATTCCATCCAGGTTTGCAGGGGTGAGAGAGGGGATGCGGAGCTTGGCATAAACCTTGCATAGACCTCATGCCATGGAACATCGGCATGAGGTCTGATGTGAGGCATTCTTAATTTGAGGAGGGGATTCCATGAAAATCTACCGTATTAATATGGCTGCCTTGACGGTGGGATCAGAGGAGGTTCCAGCGGAGTGGCAAGGGCTCGGAGGTCGGGCCTTATCCTCAACGATCGTGGCTAAGGAAGTTGAGCCACTGTGTCATCCCCTGGGACCCAACAATAAACTCGTGCTGGCCCCTGGACTGTTGTCAGCAACTACTTCCGCGAACTCGGGCCGCCTTTCAGTAGGCGCGAAGAGTCCGCTCACCGGTGGGATTAAAGAGAGCAATGCCGGCGGTAGCGCGGCTCAAAAATTAACCCGGTTGGGGATCAAAGCCGTAATTATCGAAGGCAAGCCTCAAGGGGATGCTTTCTATAACATCCATATTGATAGCCAAGGTGTGACGATTGCCGAAGAAAAGGATCTTTTGGGCAAAGGCAACTATGAAGTGATCCGCAGTGTCAGTGAGAAGTACGGTGACAAAGTGGGCGTACTGACTATTGGCCAGGCGGGGGAATACCGGATGATGGCTGCCAACATTTCTGTCAAGGATCCCGACGGTAATAAGATC
>JAJZPA010000112.1 GCA_021811425.1 Bacillota bacterium
GCAAGGAATTTATTGGAGGTGTAATTTTAAAATGAAAGTCGAAGACATTAAAAAGATCGGTGTTGTGGGTGCTGGCAATATGGGGCATCAAATCGCTATCAGTGCAGCTTTGGCCGGTTTTCAAGTAGCGTAACCGATATCAGCGTGGATATGCTTGCGAAGGCTGAGAAGTTTGCTAAGTCCTGGCTGCCGGAGCGGGTGGCTAAAGGGAAGCTGAGCCAGGAAACTGCCGCAGCGACCTTGGCTAATCTCAAGTTTACCCAGAGTCTGGAAGAAGCAGTAGCCGATGCTGACTTTGTCATTGAGGCAGCAGTTGAGAAACTTGAAGTCAAACGCAAACTTTTCGCCGACCTTGATCGATTGGCTCCTGCCCATGCTATCTTGGCCACGAATAGTTCCTTTATTGTGAGTTCTAAGGTTGCGGATGCGACTAAACGCCCGGACAAGGTGTGCAACATGCACTTCTTCAATCCAGCCTTGGTTATGAAACTGGTTGAAGTGGTTCAAGGACCCCATACGTCTGAGGAAACGGCCAAAGTCACGAAGGACTTAGCCGAAAAGATGGGAAAAATTGCGGTGTGGCTGAAGAAGGAAATTTATGGTTTCTTGGTCAACCGCATCTTGGCTGCGCTGAACAATGAAGCGGTATTTCTGGCTGATATCGGTATCGCTACCCCAGAAGAGATTGATATTGCTGTAACCAATGCGCTCGGGCATCCGTTGGGACCCTTTCGCTTGTTGGATTTGACCGGAATTGATTTAGCTTATTACATTGGTATGGAGCGCTATCAGGAATCCCACGATCCGAAGGATAAACCGTCCCCGCTGATTGTTGAGAAGTTCGTGAAAAAGGAATGGGGCAAAAAAAGCGGGAAAGGGTTCTACAGCTACGAGTAAACGGTATAAGCGATCAAATCGATTGTGAGAAGGGGGCGTCGCTGTTTTCAGGGGCGCCCTCCATTAACCTCGCTCAAAATGGCCCTGAAGATTTCCCACCGGGGGTACGTCTTGGAGAACGGACGTGTTGTCATGCATGACAAGAGTGAGGCCCTGGCGGGGAACGAAGAGGTCAAGAAAGCGTATATCGGGGGATGAGTAGATGACAGAACCTCGGTTTGGCCTGTCTCTCCTGGAGATTGTGCAATAAAGATTTTGCCTAAGGTGAATTTAGAGCACCGAAAAAGGAGGAATTTATCCGCAGATGCAGTAATCTCTTAATTAACGAAATTTGTTAGCAATTCAGAGAAAGGAGCAACGGACATGACGAAACCGGTAGTATCTATGGTTGCATTTCATGACCCATACGAATCCGTTACAGAGCTGATTCGGCTTTGCGACGGTTTTGCAGGGTTTAAGAAAGAGAACAAAATACTCATTAAACCTAATATTGTCAGCTGGGATTTTGACCTGCCGTTCCCTCCTTTTGGCGTCGTAACCACGAGTACGGTCGTGCACGCGTTGGTGCGTCTGTTAAAGGAGCAGGGATTTAACAACCTGGTGATTGGCGAAGGGGCATTACCTAATGTCAAAGCCAAAGACAAGTCCATTTATGAAACGATTGGCTATGGCAAACTTGCCGAACAATATGGAGTGGAGATCGTAGATTTCAACAAGGACAGCTATGCGGAAGTTGACTATGGCCCCTTCAAGCTGTCTGTCGCTAAGAAAGCTTTGGAAGCCGATAAAATCATCAATGTTCCCGTGTTAAAGACGCATAATCAGGCCAAAGTGTCCCTTGGCATCAAAAATCTAAAAGGGGTCTTAAACCGTAAGTCTAAGATGTTTTGCCATGGCCTGGGCGAGTTTGACCTTTTGTCTACCTTTCCCAGGATTATTGAAAAGCTGCCTGTGGCGTTGACGGTTATAGATGGCGTTTATACCCTGGAAAAGGGTCCGGGTCACACGGGCAAAGCGTATCGCAAGAATCTCCTGATCGCATCCCAAGACCCGTTCGCCTGTGATTTGGTAGGGGCCGAGGTTTTAGGCTACAAAGGAGAGGATGTGCCCTATCTCAAAGATTTTGCTGAACGCTCGGGGCATAGCCTGAACCTTAACGATATAGACATAAAGGGAGAAGATCTGGATAAGCATCGCGAATTTGTGGACTATGACTGGGAGTGGACAGAAGCCAACACGGGGCCATTAGGGTTTGAAAAGCGCGGAATCAAGGGCCTGGCTATCCGAAAATATGATAATTCTCTCTGCACGGGTTGCTCTGTTCAATACAATCCCATGCTGATCCTCATGATGTCCGCCTACAAAGGGGAGCCTTTTCCCAATGTGGAGCTGGTCAGTGGCAAAGCTCAAGAGGCCTCCGCAGACTTTGATAATACCATTCTTTTCGGAAAGTGTGCCTGTGATTTGAACAAGAATAATCCCCATATTAAACATGCGATTGCCATTAAGGGGTGCCCGCCGGATTTAAAGCATTTTGAAGAAGCTCTGCAAGCCGAAGGTATCGAAGTTGACTATGACGAGTATATCAAATACCGTCATTATATCTATAACCGCTACCAAGGGAAACCAGAGTTTGATCTGAGGCATTGGACGGTGTAGAGTAAGAAACTCCTTGGGAAAATCCCAAGAGAAATATCAGTAGGGAGGAATTCAAATGTTAGGTGGTAAATTTCCCTGGCTAAAAAACTATCCCCCCAGTGTGAAACCGAAAGTAGACGTTCCGCAGAAGTCCCTGGGCCAACTATTCGATGAAACCGTTGCAGCTAAACCGGATAACCTGGCGCTGATATTCGGCCCGCTCCAGATTACGTATGCCCAGTTTGGAGACCAAGTCAATCGTTTTACCACGGCACTGGCTGACCTGGGGATTAAAAAGGGAGATAGGGTCGGTTTGATGGGGCCTAACTGCCCCCAATGGGAAGTTGCTTTCTTTGCGCTGGTCAAACTGGGGGCCATCGTTGTGCAGACCAATCCCATGTATGTGGAACGTGAGATTGCGTATCAGATGAATGATTCGGATGCTACGGCGATCATCGTCTGGGATGCGCTCTATCCCCGCGTGCAAAGTGTGCTCAAGGAGACGTCCCTTAAACAAGTCGTCACGTTCTACTTTACGCAACCCGCCGGTCAGTTTGAAGGAGTTTTCGAATTTAACAAGCTGGTGCAGAAATATCCGCCCACGCCACCGAAAGTAGCGATCAATCCTGAAGAGGATATTGCAGTACTCCAGTATACCGGAGGAACAACAGGCGTCTCTAAAGGGGTGATGCTGACTCACTTCAATTTGATTGCTAATACTTATCAGGTTATTGAATGGTCTCCGAATATTGAGTACGGCCATGAACGCATTCTAACCGTGTTGCCCGTCTTCCATGTTTACGGCATGACCGATTGTATGAACTATGCAGTAGCCATGGCGAGTGCGCAGATTTTATTGCCACGTTTCGACACAGAGCAAGTTTTGGAAGCGATTCGAGTGCATCAGGCAACCGTTTTCCCGGGTGCTCCGACCATGTATGTTGCGATTAATGCCTATCCAAAAGTCGGGGAGTATCAGGAGGCTTTGGCTGCGATTAAGGTTTGCAACAGCGGTTCTGCTCCTTTGCCTGTCGAGGTGGCCCAAAGATTTGGTGCGATTACGCAAGGTAGCAATCTGGTAGAAGGATATGGTCTTTCTGAGGCGTCTCCTGTGACCCACAGCAATCCTCTGGATCGACCGGGCCGGATTGGTTCGATAGGCGTACCGATTCCGAACACTGACTCAGTGGTTGTTGATCTGGAGACTGGAACGAAGGAATTGCCGCCTGGGGAAATCGGCGAACTGCTCATCAGCGGGCCCCAAGTTATGAAAGGATATTGGAACAAACCGGAAGAGACGGCGAAAACACTGCGCAATGGCTGGTTGTATACCGGAGATATTGCTCGCATGGATGAAGACGGCTACTTTCATATCGTTGATCGCAAGAAAGACATGATCATTGCCGGGGGGTTTAATATTTATCCCCGCGACATTGAAGAAGTACTCTATGAGCATCCGAAGGTCAAAGAAGCCGTAGTTGCAGGGGTTCCCGATCCCTACCGGGGTGAAACCGTCAAGGCCTATATCGTCCTTAAAGAAGGTGCGATGGCGACTGAACAAGAGTTCATTGAGTATTGCCGCAGTAAATTGGCGGCTTTTAAAGTCCCACGTGCCGTAGAATTCAGGGATGCGCTCCCGCGCACGATCGTCGGCAAGGTGCTGCGCCGCCATCTCATTGAAGAGGAAAAAGCAAAGCTCGCGCAGGCCGAGGCCTCTGCCGGCAAGGAATAGTGCGGCCTTTCAGGCGGGACTCAAGGCGAGCAGTTGAGCGATGAGGATGGGGAGTAAGCGCTGAGGAGTGTTACCAAGGTAACCATGAAACTGTTGACCTTGCCCCCCTATCGGCGACGGCCCGTTTAGCACCCAATGTTCTCATCGAAGATGCGACCGTGAATCGTACCGAGGTGCCGACGATGGTGCGGGAGATCAAAGCGATAGCTGAGCGTCTGCAGATCACGATTGGGGTTTCAGGGCATGTGGGGGATGGCAATCTTCATCCTGGCATTCTCACCGATAAGAGCAACCCCGAGTTGATGCAGCGAGCTGAGGCAGCTATGGGGGAAATTGCCAAGAAGGCTTTAGAACTCGGGGGCACCTTATCCGGTGAACATGGGATTGGCACGTTGAAAGCCCCCTACTTGGAATGGGAATTATGAATCGATAGCGAGTTCGATTCGCGGGCACAAGCTTGAAGATATCCTAAGTACGGAAGCGGATGCGGTCATGACCCAGTGCCCCGCTTGTCGCTATTACCTAAGTCAAGGCTTACAAGAGAAGGTTCAGGTGGTTCACCCGGTAGAGCTGCTGGCGCAGCGGATTACCACACGGTGATTCACCGTTGGCCATAGATACTGTAAAACACCTGTGAGCGAACGAATTGCCGATATTGACCCGATGGGATGGCAGTCGTCCGCATCAATTAAGGAGGAAGTGGAATGAGCTTTACAACTTTGACCTTAGAGAAACGGGAAGGGGTCGGCATTATCACCTTAGACCGACCGGAAGTTCTGAATGCCCTGAATTTTGACATGGGCAGAGATTTGGCTGAAGCGGTAGCCAGTATTCGGGATGATGATGAAGTCCGGGCGATCATCCTCACAGGCAAAGGCAGGGCCTTCTGTTCCGGGGGAGACATAAAAGGGATGCTCGCCCGTTTGAGTAAAGGGGCAACCGGACGCCGGGAACACTTGAAGACTGTCTACCGGTGGCTCATTGAACTGATAAACTTGGAAAAACCGGTGATCGCGGCCATCAATGGCTATGCCTTTGGCGCCGGCTTGAGTCTTGCCTTGACTGCCGATATTCTAATTGCCTCCGAGTCGGCGGAATTTGCGCTTTCGTTTTTAAAACTGGGGCTTACTCCGGACTTTGCCGGAGCTTATCTATTCCCACGAGCCATCGGGCTCAATCGCGCCAAGTTATTCACCTTGACGGCAGATACCTTTAATGCCCAGCAGGCTTTGGAGTTTGGGCTTTTGAGTCAGGTCGTACCCGCGGACAGCCTGTCCGAGACAGCTTGGAAAGTTGCTCAACGCTTGGCACAGGGGCCAACCCGTGCCATCGGGATGACCAAGCTGATGCTGAACAAGAGTCTGGATCTGACGCTTCTGGATTTCCTGGAAGTCGAGGCTTCCTACCATGCCTTGAGCGGGGGTACTGAGGATTTTGACGAAGGGGTTCGCGCCTTTATTGAAAAGAGGAGGCCGGAATTTAAGGGACGATAGTGTCAGTGCCGTATCCCAACCTCTGGGTTATTCTGAATGTGCGCCGCTTCTGTGTATCCGCGCACCCGTGGCATCAGTCCATCCATGGACAAGTTCTTCGCTTCGGCACGCTTCACGACTCTGGCTCGTATACATCCCTGTGCCCAATCGGTTCGCTTCTGCTTGCAGCACGCATATTTGCAATTAGTAAGTGTATAGTGGCTATGAACATTGGTTTCGTAAGGAAAGGGGTAGCAAAGATATGGCAAAAGTAGTAGGAATTGATCGGATCTGTGTGGTTGGAGCTGGGAATATGGGGCATCAGATTGCCCTGTCCGCGGCATTGGCTGGGTATCAAGTAAAATGTACGGATGTGAATGAGGAAATTCTAGCCAAGGCCAAGGCGTTTGTGGAGCCCTATCTCCAAGAGCGAGTGGCCAAGGGCAAACTGTCAGCGGAAACGGCCGAAGCAGCAAAGAAAAACATCGCTTTTACCGATGATTTAGAAGCAGCGGCCCAGGATGCGGATCTCGTCATAGAAGCCGTGTTAGAAAAGCTGGATATCAAACATAAACTCTTTGTTCAACTGGATAAGATTTGCCCGCCGCATGCAATTTTAGCAACCAATAGTTCTTACATTGTGAGTTCTAAAATTGCCCCAGTCACCCAGAGACCGGATAAAGTCTGCAACATGCATTTCTTCAATCCTGCCTTAATCATGAAGCTCGTGGAAGTCGTCAAAGGCCCCCATACGTCCTTAGAAACTGTACAAACCATTATGGAAGTCTGTGAGAGTATGGGAAAAACCCCTGTTCTTTTGCAAAAAGAGATCTATGGTTTCCTAGTCAACCGGATCGTAGCGGCTGTCAAAAACGAGGCCCTCTATCTTAAAGATATGGGTATCGCTTCACATGAAGAGATTGATCTCGCGGTCACATTGGCACTGGGTCATCCGATGGGCCCCTTCCGCCTCATGGATTTAACGGGTATCGATTTGACGTACCATGTTGGCATGGAGCGCTATATGGAGACTGGGGATCCTCAGTTTAAGCCATCCCCAGCCGTGGTAGAAAAATATATCAAAGGTGAATGGGGACGGAAAACGGGGATCGGCTGGTATGATTACGGGGAGGGGAAAAAGTAATAACAGTAGGAAAACAAAAGGGCCTGCTCAGAACGAGCGATTGAATGTGTTATTCTTAATAGGGGGGATTACCTATGAAAACCAGAGTTACCGAACTGTTGGGCATCCAATACCCTATTATCTTGGGCGGGATCCACTGGTTGGGGATGGCAGAGTTAGCGGCAGCCGTATCTGAGGCTGGCGGGTTTGGGCTGATCACAGCGGGTAGTTTTCGAAACAGGGAGGAATTGTCGGAAGAAATAGCCAAGACATTGCATTGCTCATCCCGCAGTTAAACAAGCGATCCTCCAGGCCGGGGAAACGGATACCATGCTGATACTTCGCTCCATAAAGGCAGCCTTTCGGGTCCTGCGTACGCCAAATGCCGAGAAGGTGCTGGATTTAGAGGCACATTCTGCAGGTATTTAAGAGATCTTGAAGATCAGCGGTGGGGAAGCCTCCTTCCGGGTCATGCGCGAGGGTCAGCTTGAAGACGGGCTGATCAGTGTCGGCCAAGGTATGGGACTGATTGAGAAGATTACGGGTGCCGGGGAAGTGATCGAAGCAATAGTTCAAGAAGCGCAAGAAAGATGGTCTGCGCTGGGCAGAATGTTTTAAAGTTTTGGGAGGAATCATTGTATCGGTTCTGCATAGAATTGTATCCAGTCTCCCTGGAGCTTCTCAATGCAGGGAGAAAACTAGCTGACCAAACCGGAGATCCCCTGGTCGGGGTGATTCTCGGAGAGAATATCGCTGGTCTCGCAGCTCAAGCTGCACACTACGGGGCGGACAAGGTCGTCATAGCTGAGGATGCTAAATTCGCCGAATACACCACAGGAGCCTATTTAAACCAGCTTATCCGCAAGGTAGAGCCTCAGGCAGTCCTTATCGGCAATACCGCCGTGGGCAAAGATTTAGCCCCGAGGCTTGCTCAGCGCGTAACAGACATTTTCGAACGGGTGGGGGGAGTTTGGCCAGAATGTCCATTCTCCCCCGGATGATTTGACCGAAGCCGACGAAATTACGGTGGGCTCGATCGTGGAGTTTAACCTGAGTTATGGAGGACTTCTAGGGGTGATGACCTCCCCGTATGTGGAAAAGAGGTATGTATGAGTGTTTTAAGTACTTGAATGGCTCGGCGATTCAATAAATCCAAATAATATGTCTATAATTTCTTTAACGATATCTTCCGGCATCTTTTCCTTAAAGGCAGCATCTCTTGCCAATATATCAAGGGTTTTAACCTGCTCACACATGATTACACCTGTTGTGGTTGTTCTCTCGTCGAGAGCTACGTGAAGCGGAAATCCGCGCTCGGTGTTGGTAATGGGGCAAACCATTGCCATCTTTGTAAAACTGTTAAAAATGTTGTTACTGACAACCAGCGCTGGTCGTCTTCCTTTTTGCTCATGTCCTGCCTGTGGGTTAAAATCAAGTGTTATAATATCGCCCTGCTCTGGCAAATAAGCCATTATCGCACCTCGTTCCCGCGCGTTTCTCCCGTATCCCATTCACTGCATTTAAAATCACCGGTATATCCAGCTAAGCGTTCTTGCAATGTCTTATGCCCTTCATTTAGGCGTTTGATAACGATTTTGTCATTATCAGCGTCAATTGTAACTCTGTCATTTTCGTGCAAATCAACAGCCGCTAAAATTCCCTTTGGCAGCCTTATGGCATGGCTGTTTCCCCACTTTTGTATTGTTGTATACATAAAATTCACCTCCAATCTTAGTATATACAAAGTTTCTACATTCGTCAATTCCAGGAATAGTTTTCTGAGCTGCGTTAGTGGCTCATGACCGTCCACCCTTAAATAATGACCATTTAAAGAAGTATTACGACGGCTCACGGTCAAAACATGGTCGGAAATATTAAGATCAGTTAAAATTGGTGCCAGAAGTACGGAACGTAGTTCCGAATAACGGAAAAAGTGTTTAACGGGAGGGCAGTGGATGAATGAAAAATCCGAAGGCGTTCAAACGGTGGAGAGAGCACTGTCCGTCCTGACGACCTTCACGCCTGAACATGATGTCTGGGGAATCACGGCACTCAGCCAGGAGCTTGGGTTGCCAAAAAGTGTTGTTCATCGCATCCTCACGTCCCTGCAGAGATTTGGGTTTGTCGAGCAGGAGGCCCAGAGTGACAAATATCGTTTGGGTCTGCGCCTCGTTGAACTGGGGCGGGTGGCCGCCGGACATCTGGATTTGCGTCAGAGTGCGCTACCTGTCATGCAGGTCTTGGCGCGGGAGACCGGTGAATCCACCCTGCTGACAATTCAAGATGGACATTTTGGTGTGTGTATTGAATTTGTTGAGGGTGCGCAGTCCATGACCTTAAAAACCAGCTTTGGGACGCGCCTGCCCCTGCATTGCGGGGCCTCGAAAAAGATTCTGTTGGCATATCTCCCGGAAGAATTCGTCGGGCATTACCTTGAGGTTGAGCCGTTGGTTCAACTCAGTGATCATTCCAAGGTCGACCCTGAGGCTCTGCGCCGGGAGCTGGCAGAGATTCGGGTGACTGGCGTATCTGTAACAGCCAATGAGATCGATGTCGGCGCCACCCTGATTGCCGCTCCCATCTTCGGCCATGATGGTGCCGTAGTGGCGGGTCTCGGTCTGGGTGGGCCATCCTTCCGTTTTCCTGAGGACAAGACTCGTGAGTTCCAGCGCTTGGTTCAAGATGGCGCCCGAAACATCTCGTTGCGTCTGGGCTATAAAGACTGAGTCAGCGGGAAGTCAGCGGGAAGTCAGCAGGAAGTCAGCAGGAAGTCAGCGGGAAGTCAGCGAAAAGCGGCGGGAAGCTGATAGAATTAGAGATGGCGGGTCGTCCTGCCCCAAGGTCAAGGGGCCAAGATTCTCGACGGTGTGTTGGTGAAGGCATCGGGTTATGGATATGAAGGGGGCTTTTAATATGGGAAATGAGCATTTACTTTATGAGAAGGAGGGCCGCCTGGCCAGGATTATGCTTAATCGGCCTGAAGCCTTACGTCAACGCCGGTGCATCGTTCGTAAACGCTGCATGAGATTTGCGTGTTCCACATGCAAAGTGGCACTTATAATGGTTCCGCCTGCTATAGGATCATTTTCTATTTGTTTATCGCCGTTCATATTTTGGAAACCATCGGAGGTTGTGCAGTGAAGATTAGGCAAATATGGGGTGACGTCTCGCAATGTACAATAAGAGCACTTTCAGATCCGAATGATGGCATAGTTATTGCATGGATGAAAGTGAACAACAAATGACGGAGGATATGGAGAAGATGATCCGAATGAGGGCATAGTTATGGCATGGATGAAAGAGCGAAAAGGGACAAAAACAGACAAGGAGGAGTCGATATGAATATTGTCGTATGTATCAAGCAGACCTTTGATACGGAAGCTAAAATCGTGCTCAACAGCGCCGGACAAATCGATCCG
>JAJZPA010000113.1 GCA_021811425.1 Bacillota bacterium
ATGCTATTGAACTCTTCAGTCCGCACTGCCGGATGTATGAGTGCTATACGCTGGGGCATTTGACGCATATTTTAAGTGAACGATTGGGGTAGGCTCTGTTTAAACTCGTCCCGATCTGCCCATACTATAGAAAGTGATAGTACTTATTGTTCGTAAGCACACAAACGGGAGGCAGAATATGATCGAAAAATGCCGTTCTTGTGGATTTGAACACCATGATTTAAGCGGGGTGGTCTTTCGTCGCAACCATGTGAGCAATCGGGTGCTTCCGTATTGCAGCCGCTGTTTTCGCAGACTTTATCAAGTGCCTTACCGACCGGAACACGAGATCTGAATTTTGTGATGGGATCGAGAACGTTCACAAGCGTTGCATATTCTGCGGATTAATGGACAAAATAGCTTTTTGTGTCTTGCCTTTTCTCTTTTCCTTATGGTATAGTGACTTTGAAAAAGGGAAGAAGGGGAGGGATAGACCATGGCTTTCGTCATTACGGATGAGTGTATCGCTTGCGGTTCCTGCCAAGCGGAGTGTCCGTCATCAGCTATCAGCGAAGGCGATGACAAGTATGTCATCAACGCTGATCTCTGCACTGAGTGCGGTACTTGCGCTGAAGTATGTCCGGTGGGTGCGCCTGTAAAAGCTTGATTGGAAGGTCTTTAAAGGGAGAGTTTGCTAACTCTCCTTTTTCTTTTTCCCGAAGTAAAGATTGACAAATGGTAAACATTCAATTAAAATGCAATTAGAAATTATTATAAACAATGGGGAAGGCAAAATGGATGCAATAGCGATGCTCAGAGAATTGAAGACCAGAGGAGTTCGTTTCACCCCACAGCGTCAGGCGATTTTAGAGTTTCTCTTGGAGACGAAAGCGCACCCGACGGCTGAGGAGATATTTCAGCATGTGAGGGCCAAATTCCCAGGTGTTAGCCTGGGGACGATCTACAATACATTAAACATGCTGAAAGAGCATGGACATATTCTTGAATTATCCTACGGGGACATGTCCAGCCGTTTTGACGGTAATGCGAAAAACCATTATCATTTGGTGTGTTTGAAATGTGGACGGGTTTTGGATTACGAGCGTCCGCTTCTGGCTTTGGAGGAAGAAGTCGGGCGCGAAACCGGTTTTCAAGTGATGAGTCACCGTTTAGAGTTTTACGGGCTATGCTCAGACTGCCAAGAACAAGCGTTAAATTAGGGCTTATCCCCCGTGAGCAGGGGTCTTTAAAAGCGGCTTTGACTAAGCCGCTTTTTTCTTTCTTTAAATAGGTCCTTGGCCCTAATCATTCGTAGCAGGGTTTTGGGGCTGGAAAGCGAAATACTCTCATAGGTAGTTTAGTGATGAGGCATAATTCGGGGGCAAGGATGGCGTATGTTTAATCGGCGAGTGGCGCTTCTATTCATCGTGCTGAGTTTAGGCATCGCTTTATTTTATGGATTGTGGCAAAGCCCGGCTGGGCCTGCACTGGTCTCAGGAGAAGGGCTAGTGAGTGCTGAGCGCATGAGGCTCGATCTCTCAGGAGAGTGGGAGCAGTTTTCCTCTTTGCGCAAGGCATGGATCGTTGAGACGGAAAAATCAGCGGGAAAGGCTGTTAAGCCCTTTTTTCTCGAACACCAAAATCGCCTGGTTTTGCCGTCAGCCACTGAATTTAGCATTGCAGCTCGGCGCTTCCGCATCCCCTCAGAGTGGAGCGCCCGTACGATGGAACTAAAATTTTCGGGGGTGACGGGGAGGGCTGAGGTTTACCTCAATGGAGCGGATAGCGGGCACAAGATCGGGGAATTCGAGGGTCTAGGCGGAACCAGTCGCATCGCTGTGCCGCCAAGCGCTTTTTATTATGGCAAGGATAACATTGTGCTCATCCAATTGGCGGGCAGCTACCGCCAGCGTGAGGGTCTTTTTGGCCTCGATTGGCCAAGTCTTGGCAGCATCCGTGGCCGTGTGGGTTTGGAAGCGGTGGTCGAGACATCCATAGCTGATCCCAGCGTCCAAGTGGATTGGCAGGGGCAAGAAGCGGCAGTGACGGTTCGTGTCCCTTTGATTCATCATACGCTCATGGGACGGGGACCGTGGACGGTGTACGGGGTGCTCTCGGATGGCTCGGCCGGAGTTGCGGAGGACAGTAGCGTGGTTCAGCCTGCGGAATCCGAGGCGGATGAGGTTACACTGCATTTGAATGTCAGCAACCCTCGGCGCTGGAGCCCAAAAGATCCGTCTTTGTACCAGCTTCATCTCAGTGTGGTTAATTCTGCCGGGGATCGCGATGACTTGGCTTTTCCGATCGGTCTGATGGCACTTGGGATGGCGCAGGGGCAGATTCAGGTGAATGGCGAAGCCCTGCCGATTCGCGGCCAGGCACTGAGTGAGGCGGAGGAAGCCCGAATCCGTCAAGAAGGCCGGGTGCGAGAGTTCATGTCGGCAGAGAAAAAAGCAGGATTTAACCTTCTCTACTTTGTGGGCGCCTTCCCCGATTCACTCTGGCTCAATGAAGCGGATCAGTTAGGCATGGGGATTTGGGGGGAATGGCCTGTCGATCTCGTAGCAACGCCGCATTTGCCTGGTCCCCAGTTTTTTAAACCGCTCGCCTCAGGGGGCCGCCATCCTTCGCTTTGGGCCTTTACCGTGGGGAAGGGCCTTGATCCACAGAGCGTATCTGCTTCCTATGGAACGGAGGCGGGAAAAGCGGTGGGAGGGAAGCTGGCCTTTGTCCTACGCTTTGGTCAACGGAGCGTACCAGGTTTTCCGCCAGAACGAAGCCCGTTGCTGGAAACGGATAAGATTCAGGGGCCGTGGGGAGAAGTAAAGGCGCCGGCTTCCACGGATGAGCCCGGTTCTTGGCCGAATCTAAAAGGCGGCTTTAAACACGGGAACCTGTTTCTGACTGGGGTACCCGCAGCCGGAGGGAAGGCTGGGTGGCTCACGGGAGTCTGGCCGCAGACGGTTATACTCTGGGCTTGGGCAGCGCTCATGCTTTTGATCACCGGCGGAAGTCTACGTTCGGTGAGCTGGCGTTATAAGGAGATTGCTGAGAAAAAACCGAAGCGTCGGCTTAGGGAGGCTTGGTTTTGGCATGGATTAGCCGTTCTGGGGCGCTATGGGACCTTGGCCGGGATATTGATTACCGCCCTGTTTCAGGCACCCGTCGGCTTCGATCCTTGGCTGCCCAAACTTTGGCCTGGACTTGAACTCGTGCAGAAACAAAATCCGTTCCTGCTTTGGGCGATCTTGGCCCTGACGTTGCTCCTCTTGCGTTTGCTTCAAGCGGGGCTTATCGCTCCGACGCTGGACGCTTCGCCACACCCGCTGGGGCTGGTACTTTGGCTTGAGCAGCGTTACCGCTGGGTGATCCTCGCCGCCGTACTTTGGGCGCTGATGCCTTGGGGGCTGTCCTGGCTCGCTGCGCTCACTGCCTATATTGGGTTGAGCTTGTTGTTTTGGCCGCTGCGGATTAGGGATATACACCGGATTGGGGGGAGATATCGCTCCTTCTGGCTTGTCCCCGGGATGTTCATTCTAATATTGATCGTTTGGCTGGTTCTGAAGGAACAAGATCTGATTTATCTTTGGCATCTTAGCCACTGAATGGTGAATTGGTGGGATGCTCATGGAGAAGGAAAGGGTGTCTGAGTAAGATGAGTGTCATTTTTCAACCGCAGTTTTTGACCACGGGAGTGGGTAGCCTACCTCATGTCGACATTGAAGCAGCGTTACGATTGATTTGGCAGAGCGTGCCGCAAGCGCCCCATTGGCCGCAGCTGCCCAAAACGGGAGCTGAGAGTTCTTTTATTGGGCAATATCTCACGGCATTGATCGAAACCGGGGTGATCACGGGCTTTGAGCAGCCTCGATTTCAAGTGGAGGCTCCGGACTGGATGGAACGTCTGACCGCGTTTTATGCGCTTTACCTAGAGGCCGACGAAGGAAGCAGCGAGGCTTTAGACAAGTTTGGTTTCACACCGGATGGAGGCCGCGGTTTCGAAGGGTTCTGCCGGGATCTGGCAGAAAACGGACTCCGTGAAGCACTTCTTCTCAAAGGCCAGTTAAGCGGGCCGCTCACCGTTGGCTTGCAAATCACGGACAAAAACCGACGCTCCTGTTATTATGACGATACCCAGAGGGATATGCTGGTCAAGTCCATTGCTATGCATGCCCAGTGGCAGACCAAGCGGTTGAAGGCTTTTGGGTTGCCTGTGCTGATGACGATCGATGAGCCGGGGCTCTATGCAGTAGGGGCCTCAACGCATGTGACCCTGGAAAAGGGGAAGCTGATTGAGGATTTAAATGTGATTGCCGCAGGGATTATGCAGCAGGGGGGCGTTCCGGGTGCGCATGTGTGTGCCGGGATGGATTGGACGATCCTTTTTGATTCTCAGATTCAGGTGATTAATTTTGATGCCTATGAATACATGACTAGTATGGTGGTGTTGGCTGAAGAACTTGAAACCTATCTCCAACGGGGGGGGATTCTTTCCTGGGGGCTGGTTCCTACTCAGCCTGCGCTATGGGAGGAAAACCCTGATACCCTGCGGCGTCGTTTGGAGGAGAGCATCGCCGAACTTGTCAAGCGCGGGGTCGATGAAGCTAGGCTGCGGCAGCAGAGTATGCTTACACCCAGTTGTGGAACGGGGACGCTAAGCCTCGAGATGGCCGAACGGATTTACACCTTACTCAGAGAGTTGGGAAAAGAATTGAAAAATGAGTTCAAAAATGAGTTGCCTGTCCAGGCAAACTGAGTTATAATAAAGCCGACCGTTTTGGTAAGTTTTAAAGGAGGGTATAGCAGTGATTACAAAGGAAATGACCGTGGGCCAGGTTTTGAGGCTCTACCCACAAACCGTTCAGATCTTTTTAGAGCTGGGTATGCATTGTTTGGGATGTCCATCCTCGACGATGGAAAGCATCGAAGGAGCGGCCCTGACTCATGGTCGGCGTGTTGACGATTTAATTATCCAACTGAATAAAGCCGTTCAGAATCCGGTACAGGCGTAAGTGAACTCGTTTAGCTAAAGCTAAACATCGATGAACGTCAAGTGAATAATGATCCAACAGTCCGCTCCCGATCAGGGGCGGATTTTTTTCCTGTCAGAAAGTATAAGTCTGTGGAGGATGAGAAAACTTGCGTCGCCGCCGTCGCCAAAGGCTTGGCGCCAGCCGAGTTTTCTTTAAATGTGGGAATAACTCGGCCCAGGTTGGGAAAATTAATAGACGAATGTCAGCGGGAAAGGGGCTTAAATATGCTGATTGTTGTCGTTCGAACGTTGATTCTTTATGCGTTGGTGGTGCTGGTGTTGCGGGTTTTGGGGAAGCGGCAGATCGGTCAGTTACAGCCGTTTGAACTGGTTGTTGTGATTATGATCTCGGAGTTGGCGGCGGTTCCCAGTGAAAACGTGGGGATTCCCTTGATTAGCGGCATTATCCCCATACTTGTGTTATTGTTTGCTGGGATGAGTTTATCTTATCTTTCTTTGAAGAATGAAAAGGCGAGACAGATTCTTTGTGGTCGGCCGACGATTCTCGTTGACAAAGGAAAGATTCTTGAATACGAACTGCAAAAAAACCGTTATAATTTGAGTGACCTGCTTGAACAGCTGCGTCTGAAAAATGTACCCAATATTGCGGATGTCGAATATGCGATTTTGGAGACGAATGGGGAAGTGAGCGTGATTCCGAAATCCCAAAAACGACCGGCAGTTCCGGAAGATTTTCAGCTTTCCCCTAAATATGAAGGTTTGCCTACTCCTATAATTATGGATGGCAAGCTGCACACGGAGAACATGCGCAAGGCCAAAGTGGAGCGGGCTTGGCTGGAAGGGGAGTTACAGAAACAAAAGCTGGTGGTCGAGAACGTTTTGTTGGCCAGTATTGATGAAACAGGCAGCCTATATATTCAAGGAGATGCCAGTGTCATCCACTGACGGGAGGGTTGGAAAACATGCGTGTTGTAACTACCGTGATCACGGGGTTGGTTTTGCTCGTTGGGCTTTCCTTGGGGGTGTACAAATATGTGCATGATTCGTCACAGAGTATGGTTGGACAACTGGAACAGGTTGAAACGATGATTCAGAATGCAAAATGGGACGGTGCTAAGGTCCAGCTGGAGCAGACGAAAATTTCTTGGGATCAAACAAAATATTGGTGGACGATTCTGCTCGACCACCAAGAGCTTGATAACATTGATATTGGCATGAGTCGGTTGCAAAGATATGTGGATACCCAGGGGCTTTCACTTGCGTTGGGAGAACTTTCAGCTTTAAAGATGCTTGTTGATCATATCTCAGACAAAGAAGCGTTTAATCTGCGGAATATTCTTTAGGCAAGTTCCCCCTTTTTTATGTTTTAAAAAAATGATATAATTCCCAAACAAGGTAGGAAAGAAAGGCAGGCCAAGTCAATGGAGGGAACAGCGCCATTGCAGGGGCGGCCTCACGCATTGCCCAATTGAGCTTGGTCGACGCCTTATCCATCGGCGTCTTTCTCTTGCGGCAGGAGGAGACCCTCGCGAATTTGCAGAAGATCCGGGAAGCCATCGCGCTGAAGCGATACTAAATTAGAGGTCAGAGGTCAGAGGTCAGAGGTCGGAGGTCGGAGGTCGGAGGTCGGAGGTCGGAGGTCGGAGGTCGGAGGTCGGAGGTCGGAGGTCGGAGGTCGGAAGTCGGAAGTCGGAAGTCGGAGGTCGGAGGTCGGAAGTCGGAGGTCGGAAGTCGGAAGTCGGAGGTCGGAAGTCGGGTGAGACAAGGGTGACGGTTCGTGGTGTCTGGGCATAGGGAGAGTGAACGCATAATGACAAAGAAGTTATCGGTTAGCATCGACATTGGCACGACAGGATGCCGCGTAGAGCTTTTCGATACGAACGGTACCGGGCTGGAGCGGCAGACCGCAGAATATCCGCTTGAAGTCCCGCATTCGGGCTGGGCGGAACAGGATCCCGAGCGAATATATACAAGTTTGATGGGGTGTTTGCGTAAGCTTTCCCTGGAAAACGTAGGATACGTGGTGCTTAGTTCGGTTTTTCACAGCTTTATTCCGATCGATCGAGAGAAGCAGCCGCTAGGGCTAATGTGGACATGGGCGGACACCCGCTCAACTGATCAGGCGGCGCGACTGAAACTCGAAATGCCGGGGGCGTATGCCCGTACCGGGTGTCCGACGCATCCGATGTATTATCCGGCCCGCATTCTGTGGCTAAAAGAAAAGCAGCCAGAGGTTTTCGCCAGGGTTTACCGGTTCGTAGGCATCAAAGAGTACATTTTGGAACGTTGGACGGGTGCATTCTTGGTCGATCGCTCGATCGCCTCGGGTACGGGGTTCTATAACTTTGTGGACGCTACTTGGGATCAGGATCTGTTACATTATTTGGGTCTGTCGCCGGAGGTCTTAAGTCCGGTCATGGATACAGAACATATGCTGGAAATCCCCTCGCGCTCTCCGGTGGCTAAGCTTGGACTGCAGGTCGGGTGTAAAGTGATGCTCGGAGCTGGGGACGGGGTGTTCGCGAATCTGGGAGCAGGGGGAGTGCGCAAGGGCCAAGTGACTGCGACCATTGGCACCAGCGGGGCCCTGCGGATTTTAGTGCCTGAGCCCAAGATAGATGCGTTCGAGCGTACCTGGTGCTATAATCTTTCCCGCGATTGGTGGGTGGCCGGTGGGGCCATTAATAATGGAGGCTTGGTTTACCGCTGGGTTCGGGATCAGTTCATGTCAGTTGAGGCTGAAGAAGCAGAGGCCTTGGGACTGGAACACTACGAGATGGTGAACCGTAGGGTTTTGGAGGTAGCACCCGGAGCGAACGGGCTCATTTTCCTGCCCTATTTGACAGGGGAACGTTCCCCGCGATGGAACGCAGACGCGCGAGGGGTGATCTTGGGGCTGGGGCTCCAGCACTCTCGCCATCATATTGCCCGAGCGGCCATCGAAGGGGTAGCCTTCAGGATGTTCAGCGTTTTTGAAGTGCTTGCTGAGATCGGTGGCCCTTTGGACGAAATCCGTTTTTCCGGAGGAGCGCTCTCGTCTTTAATGTGGCAACAGACGATGGCGGATGTCTTTCAGCGGACGATTTTTGTTCCCAAGCACCAAGGGACAACCTTTGGGGCTTGGATCTTCCTCCAACATGTGCTCGGGAACCTGAGTTCTCTCTTGGAAGCAGAACAATTCATGGAGCCTCCTGTGCGCTGTGAGCCACGCCGGGAGTACGCAAAGTTGTATCACGAGCTTTATTCCATCTATAATGAAACCTACGACCAGTTGCAGAAACAATTTTCGCGGTTGGCTAAGCTGCAACGGGGTCTATATTAAGCACAGATCAATTGCAAAGGAGACAACTGTAATGGATCATTTTCAAGTTGGAATTTTAGGGGGAGGGCCAGGGGGCTATGTCTGTGCGCTAAGGGCGGCCCAGCTAGGGCTTTCAGTTGTGTTGGTGGAAGGGGAGCGCTTAGGCGGGACTTGCCTTAATAAAGGGTGCATCCCCACAAAAGCATTGGTAAAGAGCGCAGACCTCTGGCGCGAGATGGGTAAGGCTGAGGAATTTGGCCTTTATGCCGGGGAGAAACGTTTTGACTTCACTCAAATAATGAAACACAAAGACAAAGTGGTGGATACGCTTGTGAGTGGGGTTGAGCAGCTTATGAAAGCGGGTAAGATCCGCGTTGTGCAAGGCTGGGGAATGTTTAAGGAATTGGGTCTCCTGGAAGTGGAGCAGGGTGGAGAAGTCACACGCTTCCATCTGGACGATGTGGTGCTCGCCACGGGTTCGGTTCCAGTGCGCATCCCGGTTCCCGGGGTCGCTCTCCCTGGGGTCGTGACGAGTGATGAAATCCTCTCAGAGACGGAGATCCCCGCCAGGTTGGTTGTCATTGGCGGCGGGGTCATCGGCCTCGAATTCGCTTCTATCTACCAGGCTTTCGGGGTCAAAGTGACGGTTGTGGAGATGCTCCCAAACCTTCTCCCGAACATTGACGAAGAAATTCCGAAACGCCTGGCACCGCTTCTCAAACGGAGTGGCCTGGATATTTTGACGAAGACGGCTGTCCGAGGAATTAGCCAAGAGGGTGGGCAACTGAAGGTTCAGATTGAAGACGTTAAAGGGCCGAGGGAAATCGTTGCTGACCGAGTGCTTCTGGCCACGGGCAGAAAGCCGAGTCTCAAGGGGATTGATGTAGAAGGTTTGGGTTTGCATGCAGAGCGTGGGGCGTTGGTTGCCGATTCCCACATGCGGACAAATTTGCCACATGTCTACGCGATTGGCGACGCCATTGGTGGGATCATGTTAGCTCATGTCGCATCTGCTGAAGGAATCGTAGCTGCGGAGAACATTGCGGCCGCAAACCATTTTGCGCAAGATAAGGGCGTGAGCAGGGCCACACGGGGCGTCGAAATGAGTTACAAGGCAATTCCGAGCGCCATCTTTACGCATCCGGAAATCGCACAAGTGGGACTGACCGAACAAGAACTCAAAGAAAAAGGGGTCGCCTACAAGGTGAGTAAGTTCCCGTTCTCGGCCAACGGAAAAGCCTTAGCCATGGGAGAAGCTCTGGGCCTTGTCAAAATCCTGGCAGATGAAGGGGGTGTCATCTTAGGTGCGGTGCTTATGGGCCCGCAGGCGAGCAGCTTAATTCCAGAACTCGTACTCGCAGTGGAGAAAAACCTCAATGCTGAGGATTTAGCACGCACGGTTCATGCTCATCCGTCCCTGCCTGAGGCCGTCATGGAAGCCGCCCATGGGGTTTTAGGGAAAGCGCTCCATCTGGCGTAAGCTGCGTTTTGTGGTGAGCTGATGTCCTAGCTTTGAGGCTAGGGCTGGAAATTCATGATAATTGTCGAATGAGGCCGTTCAGGGTTGATCCTGGGCGGCCTTTTTAGGCCCATGTAGCTACCAAACTCTGCGATATAGAGTTCTCGAAATCTATTCTACAGAGCAAAACTTCGAAGCTGATTTCGCCAGAACTCTTATCCTTCAGTGGAGGGGCGAATTTGGCCATTTACCCCTCCGACCCATAACTGAGCCAAGAGCAGCAGGTTTGGTCTGCATAAACTGGGGTGAGTCTGGTGCCGTAAATATCCCGACTCCAATGTTTTCTTTGTCCTATACCCTAGGACCTTCTTCCTCTTCTTAACAAAAAAGTTTTTTTCTTTGCAGGAGAATGCGTACGAGTGGAGAATAAGTGGGGTAAAGTGGGGCGAAGTGGTGGAAAAATCATCAAAGTGGTAAACCGCCGCCACGTTGGGGTGAACACGAATGTTCATGGGGGAATAT
>JAJZPA010000114.1 GCA_021811425.1 Bacillota bacterium
GAGTCATTCGCAAATATTCTAATAGTTGATTCAATCCAGCCACCGGATTGCTGAAAGTGTGCCTTGGACAAACTGAGGCAATCATTCCAGACTTGAGCGGATATGCGGTTGCAGGCGAACGGACGAAACGAAAAGGGAACAACTGTTCTAGCATTATTTGGGGGACGACGCTTCATCTCGCCACCTACAGAGGTGGGAGTCTTCTCGCCGCGCGATGATAAAACAGCCACGGAGGTCGTGGATAAGGCAATTTCTCTTAGGTTCTAAGATGAAATTCGAGTAAATATCTGGTATAATATGAGAGTAAGGGAGGGATGGGCGCATGCCATTGGCACAAGAAAAAGGTAACTATTCTTACGCTGATTATCTCATGTGGCCGGAAGATGAACGATGGGAGATTATTGACGGCATAGCCTATCTGCAAGCCGCACCATCTCCTACTCATCAAGAGATATTGGTCAGTCTTTTAGCCCAGTTTCATTATTACTTTTCAGGTAAACTCTGCAAAGTCTATCCTGCGCCGTTTTGCGTAAGGTTAACGAAGGATGACGAAAAGTTAAATGAAGACATTAAGAAAGTTGTTGAGCCGGATATTACGATAGTGTGTGACAAATCTAAAATCGATGAAAGAGGATGCAAGGGTGCTCCTGATTTGATCATTGAAATCATCTCACCTTCCTCGATTAAAATGGACAGGTTTATAAAGTTTAACAGTTATGAAAAAGCTGGGGTTAGAGAGTACTGGATTGTTGAACCAGAGGGAAAGATTGTAAATGTATTCCTATTGCAAGATGACCAAAGATATGGACGGCCAGAAACATATGTAGAGGATGGCGAAATAAAGGTATCTATTTTTACTGACCTCATCATAGATTTAAAACCCGTGTTTAACGGTATTTGATGCTCATTCTCATGATGTTCAAGCGGCTTTTCCACAAGTCATCATGGCAGAGCAGGGAAGTACAGGGGCATTGAGCTGTTTCCAATTCGATGGTGGCATGCGAAATATCAATAAGTAGGGTGAACGCTTAATTCCAACTCATGGAGTAAAGGAGCTGTTTGTATAACGACGGACTGTATTTTTTGTTCTATTCCGGAGACTGAAATTCTGGCAGAAAATGAACTGGCCCTGGCTTTTTTGGATAAGTTTCCTTCTAATGAAAGGTCACACTCTCATAGTGCCTAAGCGGCATGTAGCGAGTCTGTTCGAGGCAACAACCGAGCAAATGACAAGTATTTGGGAGCTTTTGCGTGAGGTCAAGAGGAAATTGGATGAACGCTTTGCTCCAGATGGGTACTTGAAGGTTCATTCAACAGAAAACGAGACCTTACCGCGCTTCAACTGTCCCAAAGCTGCAAAGATGCAAATAGGCCAATTGGAGGGAGAAAATTCAATTGCGGCTATTGCCAAAAGTTATCTATCTAGATTATAATACTTGAGGGTTACAGGTTTCGACAATTTTTTTAGCGATGGAGCTCGCTTTATGCCGGAAGGCCGATGGCTCCTACTGATGCAGTAGGAGTCTAATTTTTGTTTTCCTGCCCGATAAAGAAAACTCGGCTGGCGCTGCGAACATCCCGGTGGGATGTTCGGCGAAGGCAGAAGCCTAAGTTGCCTTATCCCGCTTATACTTTCTGGTCGGGAAAATGTAAAGCTGTGGGAGGATAGGGCTGCTCTGGATTCCTGGCAAAATTAGATATCGAGGGAATAAGAAAGAAGATGAGAGAGAAAAAATGCTAGAGAGGATGGAAAAGGGATGTCAAGTATCTGGGCAATTGCTGCGGGAGGAGCTCTGGGAGCCTTGTCACGCTATGGTTTGGGGGTTTTTATTTCTAACCGGTGGAATCAAGGCTTTCCATTCCAAACATTTCTTATTAATATAACCGGGGCATTTCTGCTGGGTTTCCTCAATACTCTATTTATTGAACGTTTAGCAGTGAGTCCAGCCGTGCGTTTAGGGATCGGTGTCGGGTTTATAGGGGCCTACACCACATTTTCCACTTTTGGCTACGAGGTAATTACATTGCTTGAAGGAGGCAGTTATTTTACGGCAGGGCTATATACTCTGTTAAGTATCAGTGTGGGCTTTACTGGAGTAGCTTTGGGTATTGGCTTAGCTCGAGTGATCTAGGGTACGAAACTGGCAGTAATCTTTGGTCGAGAGATACCCACGTAAATGTTATGCTGGGAAGGAAGGATCTAAATGGATAAAAGCAAGCTGTTAAAAATTTATATTGGAGAAAATGAGCGATACAAGGACACATCTCTATATCGATATCTGGTACGATGGTTGAAGGAAAATGGACTCGGCGGTGTCACAGTTTCTCGTGGCATTGAGGGATACGGACAGGACAAGATATTGCACACAGCGCGGTTGTTGGAATTATCTTCAGACTTACCGATGGTTTTGGAGGTTGTTGATCAAGCCGATAAAATTGAAGCGATTATACCAAATATATGTCAGATTGTACCGAAAGGGCTGGTGTTTACGGTGGATGTTGAAGTTCATAAGTACGGAAAAAACCCATAACTGTGCGGCGGAGACATTGAGTAACTTGCAAACCGATGCCACGGACAGAGCGTCTGCAATTCACAAATGAAATAAACAGACTCCTACCACAAATTGTGGTAGGAGTAGATTCCCGTTGAGGATGGCAATTCTCACCGTAGTCTGATGCGGTGCTGGTAGACTCCGGCTAAACAGTGCTCATGACAATTTTTAAGGCTGTTTTGGGTACTGGACAGAGCTATTTTCTGTGGTTGGCTTGAGCCGATGAGGTGAGCCCCATCACCTAAAATAACAATAGCATGGCAACTCGTTACTTGCAACGTCAGACTGTTCAAGCTATTCGCGGATAACCATCACTGGGGTATTAGAGTAACTAACGACCTTTTGAGCGATGCTGCCGATGACCATCTTTTTAAATCCGCCTAAGCCCCTGGTTCCCATAACAATGAGATCGATTCCATTGTCGGTGGCATACTTAATAATGGTTTCTGCGGGGTGTCCGCGTTTGATGACTGTACTGAGTTCGACACCGTTTTTTTCTCCATATTCTAGAAGTTCGCGCAGAAAGGGTTGGTAATGTTTCTCGGCCTCATCGATGGCTTCTTCGACTTCATCCATACTGGGACTGAAATCAGGAACGCGGACTACGGTTAAGATGGTAACCTTTGCCTTAAGGGTGACTGCTAGATCGACAGCGGCACGAAAGGCTTTCTGACTGCTAGCCGAACCATCAAAGGCTGTGAGAATTTTACGGATGTTCATGGGACAATTCCTCCTTCGCTCTTAGCGGTGTTGTGTTTATCTCGTCGTTGGTCTCACCCGAAACGCTTTCGTTTGCCAAAGTCGGGAAGAAGAACCTTTGCGCGATCACCGTTGGTATAACAGCGCTCAGAATTACGACCGCAACAATGGCACTGTACTGAGCATCAGTAACGTAGTGATTAGTAAGGCCATACAAAGCGGAGATAGTGCCGAAAGTCAACCCGGTACTCATGAGTAACGTTGTGTACATGCCGTCCCGGTTGTTATAGCCGAAAAGTTTAGTTGCCGGCAGGACACCAATAAATTTGGCAGCAACCTTAACGAGGAGTAAGAGAAGGATTAACCCTGAGGTTGTGACAAGGGCCTTCACCGAAACCAAGGCGCCGGCTTTGATGAAGTAAAATGGGGTAAAAGCGACAAAGGCAATGGCTCGCATTTTGTGCAGCGTTTCCTTGTATTGGAGGAAGAAACCAGCCATGGCCATGCCGATGATATAGGCGGGTAAAACGGCTTCACTCCCGGAGTAGACGGCTAGGAAGGCCAAGAGCGTTAAAATGAGGAAGACAAATTTAATTTCCGGTTCGCTGACTTTTCCACTGTAAAGTTTGAAAATCCGGGAAGCCATCGGGGTTGCAAGGAGAACGGCTAGAATGAGAATTACGGCAAAACCCAGGACCTTCAGTGAAAATCCCGTAAATAGCAGGCCAAGGGCGAGTACGGTTCCGAGGTCTGTGACGAAACAGGCCGCCAAAATAGCTTGCCCGAAGCGGGTTGCTGAGAGGCCGCTCTCGACCATGACAGCGTAAACAACAGCAACTGAGGTTGTGGATAGGGCAATTCCTGTAATTTTGGCGGCATTAATGTTCCATCCCAAAGCGTAATAAGCCGCGCCCATGCCAAAGAGAAAGGGAAGCAGGAAAGAGAGCAAGCCAATGACGATGCTTTGTTTGAGGTTTTCCCTCAGGCTTTGCGGGTCAATTTCCGCTCCAGCTAAAAACGTGAGGACGACTGCACCAAAACCGGCCAAGAAGTTAACCCAACTGGTGATCTCGATGTGCATTAGGTTTCCGCCGATCACTCCGATGGCGATTTCCATGAGGGCAACAGAAATACCTAGCCGGATTGAAAGGAGGCTAGCAACAAAGGCGAGGAGAATCCACTGGGCTGCAATCCAAAACGTCGGGTCCATAAATTTTACCTCCGCATTTTTGTTATAAATAAACTAAAGCCTCTCCCTGCAGCGAGGGAGGGGCTTAGAAAAACAAACTCCTACCTCGCGGTGAGGTAGGAGTCATTAGCCAATCGGCAAGAGTCGTGGATACCTATAAACTACTTCTTCTGACGAACTCCATCGTCGTTAAATTGTAAGTTTATTATAAGAGATGGTGGGTAAAGTTGTCAAGCGTTAAAACTATAATTTTTCACAAGCAAAAGTATCTTTGCACTTGGGATGCAATCGGGTTCAGAGCTAATTGGATTGGCTAGGTTTGCATATTTGGACACCCCTGAAGCCCCTTCCGCCGCCGCAAAAGATTCATGCCCGGCGACAAAGGCAAATACCTTGGTTTGCTCATCTAGTAACATCCCGGCTAACTGCCCATGCCCTATTCCAACTTCCCTTTGAAAGGCGATTGACCTGGGAATTGTAAAGGCTTGCAATCCTTCACCAATGGCCAGAGCTGACGCTTTTGTACGATGCCGCGGTAGAGAATTACTAACAACTTTTAGGCAGTTCCTTTGAATTCCGGTACTCTCTTTTCTAAAAAAGCCGAAATACCCTCAATGAAATCACTTGTTTCCGAAACACTCATAATCCCATTTCTTTCCGCTTCGAGTTGGTCCGCCAATCCAAATCCTAGAGATTGGTTTATTAATACCTTTCCTTGAGCAAATGCTGTTAAGGACTTGGAAGATACCTGTCGGGCGAGTTCTTTTGCTTGTTCCATAAGCTCAATTGATGGAACGACTCTATTAACCAATCCCAGGTTAAAAGCATCTTCAGCCTTTAATACCGGATCCAGAAGCAATAGCTCGGATGTCTTAGCAATTCCAATTTGTCTGGCTACTGATATCGTCCAACCACCATCCGGTACTAATCCAATCGAAGTGTATGCTTGCTTGAACTTTGCATCAATCGAAGCAATTCGCAAATCGCAAGCCATTGCTAAACTAAACCCAGCACCAGAAGCAACACCATTGATTGCAGAAATTACGGGTTTGGGCATATGCCGAATGTCGATAATTATCCGGTGAAGCCTATTTGTAAGTATTCCAAATGCCTCATGCTTTGGTCCTTTCCAACCCGTGAAGAATTGCAGATCTCCTCCAGCACAAAACGCCTTGCCACTACCTGTGATAATTACCGCCCGAATCGACTTATCGCCACTTGCATTGGAAATAGCAGTTACCAATTCATCCCCCATCTCAACATTTAGAGCATTCAAGCTTTCGGGGCGATTAAGACCGATGGTTAAAATACTCCCTAGTTTTTCTACAATTAATGTGTTCCCCATATCATTACCCCCCTTGTTTTCTTAGCGGTGTCATAGAACGATGAGAGACCGCCACGGACAGTAGCGGTCTGCGCAGCGCTATTCGTGCCATATCATGCCGTCCATAATAATGCAGGTGCCTTCCTTAACCATCTCCATAACCTCTGGGAATACCTTCTCAATGCGTTCTGGGGTGTCAATGCATTCCAAAACGATGGGCAAATTGCCGATAAGAGGAGACAATTTTTGAACATGGATGGTACCTGTCGTACCAAAACCCATTGTGCCGTGCCTCACAGTTACTCCGGAAATCCCTCTCTTCTTTAGAAGTTGCGTTAAAGCAACGTAGAGCGTTTGGTGTTTGAATTGGGCGCGTTCGTTAAGATAGATCTGCATTAGCTTAGCCGGTGCAGGATTCATGCCTACACACCTCCGTAAAGGTTTCACTAGCTTTATTGAGTGCATTAAAAACCACTCAGACTTGATTTATTTGCAGACCCCGAGATGTTAGCTTAATTCAGCGATAAAAGCATGCCCTAAAACGAATTTTCTGACATCAATTCGTCCAATTGGCTAAGAATTTCAGCTAAAATTTGCTCAACATGGGCAATCACCTTCTCTCTGTGAGCCATTTCCTTTTGCCATCCTGCCAAAGCGACTTGATCTCCTTGAAGGCGTAAGCCCTGTTCTACGGCTGAACGGATTTCTCCTACGATCCTTTCGATTTCTTGTTGCCAGGCTTGGTAATAGCTTTGTCTGGTGGCATTGATTCGTTCTGCCAGGTCTACCCGGATCCTGCCGCAGTTTCGATCCAAAAGCATAAGTGCTTGGTCAACCCAATGACGTAGGATAATCCCTTTTTTCAACGCCCAGGGTATAGGACGCAGCAGATCCTTTATGCCCCAAGGAATTAAACCAACCTCTTTTTCGAAAAAGTATTCCAGGTTACTTTCCATATTCAGTTCTGGTTCGGGTAAATGAAGACCGATTTCCACCCCCAACACTGTGCCGCCAATGTTCACTACTTCTGAAGCTAACTCACCGGCTTGAAGGTTAAAACGATGCAGTAAGCTCGTCGTTTTCTGCTTCATCTCTTGCGTCAGATCCGGGCGGAATTTTTCCAGTTCTTCGGCCAGGCGCTGAAAAATGTGTTGCTCAGGGTTACGTGGTTCGTGTTTGCTATTCTGAAACTCCTTTGTAAATTCCCGGCGCAACTTGTAACTTTGTTCCTGTCTGTATTTTTCCACTTTTTCCGTGAGAGCCTGTAAAGCTTGCTGGGATTCTCCGGAAAGAATATGACGGCAATCAGCTTTGGTATCTTCGGCTCGGTTTTGCAGAGTATGCAAGCGTTCTACCGCTGCCCTGAGCTCTTGCCGAGACGACAAAACGGCGTTTCTGTCCAACCGGTTTTTTTCCGAGAGCAAGTTTGTTACTCTTTGCAGCCTTTGTATGTTCCCTTGCAACCAGAGTTTATCGCGGTCACGCACCAGAAATTTTTCCAGCTCTGTCTGTAAGTCGGGGACTCCAGATTTATGATGGCCTTGTAGATGCCAAAGGGCAGAAACGGGATAAATAGAGACGCTTTCCTGAAATTGTTCGGAAAGAATCTGCTGACAATAATTTAGGGATTCAGCCAATTCTTCGCTATTTAACAAATCAATTTTATTAAGGACGAAAAAATACTTGGGAGCGAAAGAACGAGAGGTCTTCAGGAAAGACAGTTCCTCCGTATTTATGGGTTGATCGGCTGAGAAGAGAAAAATAGCCGCGTCAATTCGGGGAAGGTAATCTAAGGTTTCTTGGGTATTCGCTTGCTGGACTGAACCTACCCCAGGCGTGTCTACAAGTACAATACCTCTATGCAGAAATTCGGAAGGATATTCAATCTTCACACTACTCACGCCAAGACGGTTGCCAGGATTTCCATGTTCTGTGACGAGTTGATGGAGGTTGTCAGGACTTACCATTTCATCTGTGCCATTGCGGTAGATTACCTTGATGGCAATCTGCGGACCCCAGTGAAGAATAGTTATAACAGAGGTGAGTGGGACCACGCCGGTAGGCAAAACAGCCTGATTCAGCAGAGCGTTGATAAACGAGCTTTTACCGCGCTTGAATTGTCCTAAAACGGCTAAGTGGAATTGGGAATGTTGCAGTTTGTCCTCAACAATCTGCAGAAGACCGGCGGGGGACTGGCCCGTTTCGCTTTTCTCACTATCACGCAAGATGTTCATTAAGTCTCTAACAATCTGTCTAAGTTCTGTACGGAGAATATTTTGAGCAGAATCTGGTTTTTTAGTGTTTTCCACTGTTATACTCATCTCAGTCACAAAACATCCCCCTAGAAATAAAATGGGCTCCTACTAAACACTTTGCCTAGTAGGAGCCATTAGCTTTGCGCATTCGGTGAGCTCCATCACCATAAATAAATTTTCAATCAGCTTTTATTACCAGTTTAGCCGATTTGAGGTTGTTTTTCAAGTGATAACGTATGAGTATTAATAGGATGAGCTGAAGTCGAGTACGGTGTTTCTTACTCAATGGGAGGCTTCACTCTCAGAATGATCGAGCGGCTTTTGCCACAACTGATCCGGACAGAGCAGATCCGTGCAGGGACATTGGCCTGTTTCTAATTCGATGGTGGCATGGGAAATCTGAAAGGTCTGATTGAGATAGTCTTTGATCTGTTCGATCAACTGCAGGCCTGAGGAAAGGGAACTATCGGGTTCAATGACCAAGTGGCAACTCAGCGCTATCCTCTCAGGCGTGACGCTCCAGACATGGAGGTCATGCAGGTCACAGACACCAGGTAGGGTCTTCACATAATCCAATAGCGTTTTTGCCTGAAAATCGATGGGTGTTCCCTCCATGAGAATGTGCAGAGTTTCCTTGACGATTCTCCAGGCTCCCCAACCGACCATGAAGGCGATGAGTACGGATATGATGGGGTCGATAATATACCAATGCGTAAACTGCATAATCACGCCGCCGATGATCACCCCTGCCGAAGCGGCCGCATCTCCCAAGACATGGAGGAGAGCAGAGCGCACATTCAGGTTGTCTTCCCCCCCGCGGAAACCCAGGGCAATGCCCAGGTTGACCAGTATTCCTACGCTGGCGCTGATATACATGATCGTGGTTTGAACAGGCTCAGGATTCTGGAAACGATGGAAGGCTTCAAAGAGGATGATGAAGGCGATGACGATCAAGGTCACGGCATTGGCCAGAGCGGCCAGGATACCTGTGCGATGATAACCGAAGGTGTGCTTGAGATTTGGTGACTTTTGCGCCTGAACCGCGGCGAACCAGGCCAGACCTAAGGCCGCGACATCGGTGAGGACGTGTCCGGCATCGCTGAGAAGTGCCAGACTGTTGGCTAAGCTGCCGCCAATGACCTCAACGGCCAGAATAATCAGGGTAGCCAAAAAGGCCCATTTCAGTCTAGTGCCAGTGGCATGTACGTGCCCTCCTAAACCCCCATGACTGTGGCCATATGAGTGGTCATCATGCTCATGCCCGTCCTCATGTTTGTGATCATGAGCGTGGTCGTGGTCGTGGTCATGAGCATGGTCATGGTCATGGTCATGGTCGTGCTCTTTGCCATGATCGTGGTTGTGATCATGGATGTTGGCATTTTGGTTATCAGTTGGAAACGGAATCGGTTTCTTTTCAGACATTTTCAAGCACCCCTCTCAGTTCATTTCCCATTTTGGACAGCGACCGCCCCAGCGGCCGACGACTTCTGCGCCCATTCGGATTTCAACAATTTCGCAGTTGTTGGAGCAACCGGAGCAATCGAAACTTTTACCATGAAAGATCTCCTCAGCAACCCCGAAGCCCTTAAACTTGGTGGAACCGGTGTGGGCAACCTGTTCTTTGGCTAGGAGGGCGGCTCCAACTGCTCCCATCACATTGAAATACTTCGGGACGATGACCTCGGTACCCAGCGCGTTTTCGAAAGCTTTTTTGATTCCAAGGTTGGCGGCAACGCCGCCCTGAAAAACAACCGTCGGTAGAATTTCCTTGCCTTTGCCGACATTATTTAAGTAATTACGTACCAATGCCTCACATAAACCTCGGATGATGTCTTCTTTAGAGTGTCCCATCTGCTGTTTGTGAATCATGTCAGACTCAGCAAATACGGTGCACCGTCCCGCAATACGCACTTGGTTCTTGGATTGAAGGGCAAGGTCTCCGAACTCCTCAATGGGTATCATTAAGCGGGATGCCTGCTGATCGAGAAAGGAGCCTGTACCGGCGGCACAAACCGAGTTCATGGCGAAATCCGTAA
>JAJZPA010000115.1 GCA_021811425.1 Bacillota bacterium
CGTAGCGATCCTGTCCGCCGACCCGATCCAAAGCGAGGCCGGCCGCTTGCAGGGGCGTGGCGATCTTTTCACCTAAAACGCCCGTTCCACCCAAGAGGATGACTTGGCGGGCTCCGAGCCGCTTGATTTCCGTCAAGACCGCCGGCTCCAACTCACCAGGGTAGGTCAGCAAGATAGGGGCATCCAAGTGATGGGACAGGGGCACGGCCACCAGGGAGTCGGGATAGTCATCGGCGCGGGCCAACAAGACGGTATCCGCCTGCGCCCAGCCCTTTTGCGACACCCGGATGGCCGTCCCGATCCGGTCTGCACCGCTAAGCCGTTCGGTGTGGGCATTGAGCGGAGTGGCACTGGCTGTGGGAGCAAGCCACAATGAGCCGAGCGTGAGGCCGAGGCTGAGGGCAACAAGCAGGATCCCCCGGCGTCGAGGACGAGGTGCTCTATATTCTATACGGCGAAGCCGCCGCGTTTGGCTCGGTCTGTCTTGATGATGTTGAAAAAAATTGCGCAAAACCTTCCCCTCCTTAGAATCTGTCGCTTCATATCGCTGCTGCCGCTTAGAGTTCTTGTCTACTTTTAAATTTTCGACAGATTAAGGCTAAATCCTGCCCCAATGGGTAGGACTTTTGGCGCAAAAGAGGGCGATATTTCGATATTTAGCTTGTGTGACGAGGCATTCGGGGGATTGAGGGCGAATTGGCATTGGCTGAACGTGCCAAAAGACCCGCGGACACTTTTGGGTGTGCGCGGGTCTTTTGGGCTTCTATCTAGGCCATGCCTCCCCCTTTGACCTCCAGGATGGCTATGGCTTTAGCCAGCTCTGTGATACTCGTGGAAAGTTCGTTGAGTTTCCCTTCGATGCGCACCAGGAGGTAGGCGCTGACAGCAATGGGGAAACCGAAGTTGCCGACGATCGTTAGCAGGTCTTGCATAGGCAGAGGTCTCCTTTCGAGGGTGTTGGGGTGGGGAATGCCTCGCGGGGCATTCCCTGATTTGAAAAACTACTGGAGCATGCCTTTGAAGCTCCGACCTCTGACCTCTGACTTCCGACCTCTAAATTACCGGCGGGTCATAGAGGTCGTTGGTGGCGGTATCGATGATTTTGACGTCGCGCTTGGAAAGGTAGTCTCCACCGGTGCCGGTGAAGATGTTTTTGGCGATGATCTGATCCATGACCGCTTCGATTTGGGCCGCCGTCAGATCGGCTTTGGGGTCGGGGAGCGTGATGCTCACAGCCGATCCGAGAGCGGTGTTGAAGCTCATGCGGAGCACTTTTCGACTGGTAATGGCCATTTTCTTACTCCTCCTTTATCTCGTAGGTGCTATCCCTTACAGGGCTTCGATGTCGAAGCGGTTGTCGCGGCGAACCGTGATGACGGGGTACTGTTGGAGTCCATATAGAGCTTGGGCCACGTCGAAGACGTCCTGATCCAGGGCAGCGGCTTTGACGTTCACCAGGCTCCGCTGGCGGAGAATGGGCGCTCCCGAAGCATTGAGCCCGGTTTGGTAGGTGACCACGAGGACACTTCCTTTGGCTACCGTTGCTACAGCCATGTGTTTTTCCTCCCTTTCTCATTCGATGATCGGAGCAAGTGCTCTCAGGCACAGAAGCAGCCGGTCCTGCCGACTGCTTCGCTGGCGTTCAGCTCACGCGCCCCCGGGCAGGAGGGAATGGCGTGAACCGTTCCCCTGCCCGAGAACCCTTGTCCCAGTTGTAGTATATGTACGGACTGAAAACCTGACACAGTTTGCGATGAGGTTGATCATGAGGGAACACGCGAGAAAAATGGTTTCTTCTTTGGCTTTATTTCAGCTAAAGCCAAGCCTATAACCAGTTCACCGGAATGGTTGCGTTTTTAGGGTTAATCCAGACGCTCTTGTCATAGAGACAAACCATACCACCCGTGCCCAGCGTTGCCCCTTTGATTTTATCAAGCACCGAAAAGTTGGCGATATGCTCCTTGCCGGGATTCGCTGTTTTCTTGATTTCAACCGGGTAGAGCGTCCCATTCTGTTCAATCAGAAGATCAACTTCCTTGGCATCCTTATCGCGATAATAGTAGAGCGACGGGTCTAAAATGCCGGCATTGTAATAACTCTTGAGTACTTCGGCGACCACAAAGGTTTCAAAAAAGGCTCCCGCCATAGCACCTGCTTCCAGTACCTGCGGCGTATTCCATTTGGTCAGATAGGCCGCAAGCCCCGTGTCGAGAAAATATAGCTTCGGCGTTTTCAGCGCTCTTTTCGTGATGTTGTTAGAATACGGTGGTAGTAAATACACCAAGTTTGACGAAATCAAGATTGAAAGCCACCGGTCAGCCGTGGGTACACTGATTCCAACTTCGTTGGCCATAGCGGATAGGTTAAGCATTTGTGAAGTTCTGGCGGCCAGCGCAGTGATAAACTTGATGAATTTTAGTTCATCACCAACCTGAGTCAGCGCTCGCACATCACGTTCGATATAGGTTTTGGTGTAGGCCGCGTAAAACATCTGCCAGTCAAGCTCGTCTGCATACATGGCGGGCATTGAGCCTTTGTGGATAATCTCCCAAATCTCCTGATAATCCACGGGTTGGGCCGATGTTTTTCTTTGAGCAAGATATTCCTCCGTGGGCACAAAATTCTCATTAAAACGGTCGTTCTTAATTTCACGGAGGGATAAACCCAGCAGATTAATGATGCCAATCCTCCCCGCAAGACTCTCACTGACGTTTTTCATCATCTTAAACTGCTGAGAACCTGTCAGATAAAATTGTCCTTTTTTGCCGCTTGCATCGGTAAGCATTTTGATATAGCTGAATAGATTCGGGGCAATCTGTATTTCATCCACGATAACAGGCGGTGGTGTTATTTTGAAAAAGCTGCCTGCTTCCTCAAGGGCATTTTGCAGCAAAATCGGATCATCAAGGGTTAAGTAGGGAATGTCGCTTCTTATGTGTTTCAGTAAGGTTGTTTTCCCAACCTGCCTTGCTCCGGTAATCAAAACGGTGGCAAACATTTTACTCGCTTTGTTGATGGTGGTTTCTAGCGTTCGGGTAATGTAGCTCATAACAGCCTCCGGCTAATTTAATATCTAATGTTATTATGCCCTAAATCCCCACAAGGAGTCAAGTCCAGCAGAACCTATTCTTAAAGATATAGCTCCCCATCCTCAACCGTCTGTGCAAACACTGGTTCGTCCTAAAGCTGGGTGACGATCGCTTTAATGTAAGCCCTAAGATCGCCGAGATCTTCTTGCAGAATCCGGTATACTTCATGATCATCCACCTCTTGATATAGATGAACAATACGGTTGCGGAATTTGACCATCAAGCGTAGACGCCCGGTTAATTCAGCATCCAGGATTCCATGGGCATTCAGGAGGCTGACCGCTTCCGCCGAACTGCCCGGAACACCATAACGTTCACGGGCTACGATATGATTCGCAATATCAATAATCGCCTCAATCGCGATTTGGAGATTGTGTTTCGCTGCATCAACATTTTGAAAGCTGCTCAAAAACTGCTCGGGCGTGGCCTTACGCAATGTTTCTAATTTGGACAAGGTTTGTTCGATAAACTGAAGTTTCCGCTCAACGATCTCCCCATCAACCATCGCCGTAAGCCTCCCTTAACGCAACCTGATAATCTTGCCTAAACTTTTTCTGGCGAATCCGATAATCCTCATATTGATTCAGCACTTTTTCAATGAAATCGCTGTGTGCAAGTTCGTTATTTTCGCAAAGAAGCTCACCTTCACGTAAGGCTCGATGCTGCAATCCCAACGGTGCCCGCTCCAAATTCACGAAATCCACCCTGTCTGTATGCAAATAGACCGATAGGTTGGCATCGATCTCCAACTCTTCTTTCAACTCCGTCGGATGACAAAAAATGATACCCAGATCGATATCGCTCGCGGGCAATTGGTAGTCTGTGCCGTAGGAACCGAACAGATACACCGCAGCCACTTGCGGATATTGACCAAAAAACTCCCGGATACGCTCCCGCTCCCCCTTGGGAACATGGCGTTGACTACGCCCCATCCATCACACCCCACAATCCGATCTTCTGTGTTGTGAATCTTCACTTTCCATATCATACCATGAATAGCCTGACAAATCCACGCTTTGCTGCTGAAAATGGGGGTTCGAGGTTTAGTAAGGTTCGGCAAAGATTAAGTGCTGAGAGAGGAATTCATGGGTTTAAGGGCGAAATAAACATTATTACGTTTTAAGCAGTGAACACAAAGAGGAGAAAGGAGTAGCTTATGAAAAAGTTAACAAAGTTTATCCGGGTTACCCTTGCTGCTTTACTGTTAAGTCAAGTGATTATTACTCCGGTTTGGGCCGGCACCGGTGACGGGGCGGGAACGCAGAGCCCGGCTCCGATGCGCCTTGCGGGCAGCGACCGTTATCATACGGCTCTTCAGGTGTCTGTTAATGCCTGGGCCTCCGCCGCTGCCGTGGTGCTGGCGCGGGGGGATGATTATCCCGATGCCTTGGCCGGAGCGGTGCTCGCCCACAAGCTGAACGCACCGCTTTTGCTGACGCCCAATGAGGGCCTGGATCCGGATGTGTTGAACGAAATCAAGCGGCTGAACGCCCGAACCGTCTACTTGCTCGGGGGGACGGGAGCTTTGTCGCCCGCAGTGGAAGCTGCTTTACAAGGGAACAACCTGCAAACCATCCGCCTGCAGGGCCGGGATCGCTATGAAACGGCGGCGGCTATCGCTCAGGCGGTAACGACGGCGAGCGCTAAAGCCTTTCTCGCCTCCGGGCTGTCCTTCCCGGATGCCTTGAGCATTTCCGCTTACGCAGCCAGCCAAGGCGTTCCGCTCCTGTTGACGGAACAGAAAGCGCTGCCCGCAGCGACGGCCACGGCCCTGACGAATATGGGGGTGAAGTCTGTGACCCTGATCGGGGGAACGGGGGTGATTGATCCGAGTGTTCAGAGCGCGCTCGAGCGCCAAAATATCAAGGTGGATCGCCTGGCAGGAGCCGATCGTTACTTGACCAACATGGCGGTTCTGACGACCCTGACGTTCAATCCGACCACGGTCTTTGTGGCCACGGGAGAGGGTTTTCCAGATGCTTTGGCAGGGGCCGTGCTCGCCGCCAAAAACCAAAACCCGCTGGTTCTCGTTCCTGCGGGCAGCTTTGCTCCGGCGACCTCCGGATATCTGAACACCCGACGCACGACCGGGGCGAGCTTTACCCTCTTGGGAGGCTGGGGCGTGATTCCCTACGGAGTGGAGAGCATGATCCGCACGGGATCGCTGCATCCCCGCTTTTCCCTGCAGTATATCCATGGGCCCAGCTATGACGGCCAGATCAACCAGTTGAACTCTATTCCGGGGAATGCGACGGATGTTGTGGATGTGGTGGCTCCGAGTTGGCTTAATTTAAATGACCCGGCTTCGGGTTCGGACAGTGGAGACGGCAGCGTCTCCGGGATCTGGGATGGCGCGGCCACGCCGTCGCAATACCTGGATTTTGTCCGCAACGCGCATGCCCGTGGCTTGAAAGTCCTGCCAATGGTCACGGCAGGCGCGGTCGCTGACAGTGTGCTCACCTCTGACAGTATCCGGGCGAACCTCGTGAACCAACTCCTGCAGCGCGTGCAAACGACAGGGGTTGACGGAGTGGTGATCGACTTTGAGATGCTGCAGACCTCAAGCGGTCCGGGGCTGACGAAGCTCATGCAGGAACTTTCCAGCCGGCTGCATCTGACGAACAAGCTGGCGGTGATCGCCGTCTACGCGCGCACGGGCCCGAACAATGAGTCTTGGCTGGGTGAATATAACTACCATGATCTCGCCCAAGCCGTGGATTATCTGGATATCATGACCTATGATTACAGCACAAGCACTCCGGGTCCGGTAGCCCCGCTCGACTGGATGGCGAAAGTTCTGTCCTACACCCAGAGCCAGGGGGTGGATATGGGCAAAGTTCTCCTGGGACTTCCGTATTATGCGCGGGACTGGACGGAAATTCCGCCCCAAGGCGATCAGCCTGCGACGTATACCCACAGCCACTGGAGCTATGCTTCCGTCCTGGGCATCGTGCAGAAATATGGGGCCTCAGTCTCCCGGGACACGAGCGCCTATACGTCCGGCAGCCCGCTGCAGGATACGGTCGGCATCCCCCATTTCACCTATACGGATGCGAACAAAGCCCTCCACTTTGTTTATTATGATGATCCGGCGAGCTGGGAGGCCAAACTCCGGCTGCTCGACGAGTATCACCTCGGGGGGATCGGGGCCTGGTCGCTCTATTGGATCAGCGGGGAGAGCCGGGATACTGTGTATCCGCTCTTACAGAGGCATCTGAGGTAGGGCGGATTGGGGATTGGTTGGAATTGGTGTGGATGTGGCTCATCAAAGAAAGGGTGAATAGGAATTTATTTGAACTTCCGATTGACATAGTTCCCCAATTACAGTAGGATTTAGCTAGAAAGAGAGGGGAACTTATGTCTGATAAAGTCGGTATATTTATTGATGGTGCATATCTCGATAGAACACTGCAAGATGAGTTTAATTCACCTAAATTAGACTACCAGAAACTCCCGATTTGGATGAGCCAGGGAGTGCCCATCTTCAGATCATATTATTATCACTGCCTCCCCTACCAAGGCAACCCTCCTACCTACGATGAACGGCAAAGATTTTCAAAACGGCAGGCATTTTATAATCGATTAGGACAACTGCCACGGTTTGACATCCGCTTGGGAAAGCTAGAATTCCGAGGCACCAAGGCTGATGGTTCTCCAATTTTTACACAAAAGAGAGTTGATATCTTACTTGGGGTAGACTTAGTGCTATTAGCTGCCAAACAAAGAATCTCACATGCGACCATATTGGCCGGAGACAGTGATTTTTTACCCGCTATAAATATAGCCAAAAACGAAGGAGTTTTAATTACGCTTTGTCACGGGACTGTTCATCCTCCGCATGATGATTTGTGGCAGATGGCCGATGAAAGAATTCCGCTTACCCGAGATATTATAAATTCCATGTTGAGATAATAGTTAATTTTTTAGTCTAAATGCATTGACACTGTGAAATATGGATAATATAATACAGTAAGAATACTCACTGGCGTTCGCGAGGACGTCAGGCAAGAATTCCCATAGCCCCACTGTTGTGGGGCTATTTTCTTTTGAGCAAAGATAGATTACGCTGGAAAATTTCGTATTGTGGTTCCAAAAATATGACCCCCACTCTGGTTAAGGGTGAGGGCCTTTTGTTGATTCCCGGATTTAAATATTTTCAAAAACCGGCTTTGGATCGATGACTAAGTCTGGAAAAATGCTTACTTTGATCGGATCTTGTTCTGAATAAACCTCCGGTCTTCCGTAGCGTTGATTATCTTGAAGCAAGAAAACGCTGATGATTTTTGCCTCCGGTTCTACAAGCCAAAACTCTTTAACCCCGCTCTTTTCATATTGGTTGAATTTAATGAGCCGATCCATTTTACCGGTGGACGGAGACAATATTTCAATCACGAGTGCCGGTGTTCCATAATAACCTGTTCCTTTAAGTCCTGATGTGTCGCATATGACCACGATATCCGGTTGAATGACATGGGTAACATCCTCATCTTTTTCGTCAGTTTCGGGTAAGCGCAGGTCAAATGGCGCAGCAAACACCTGACATTTTTTGTTACGCAGGTATTCTCCGAACTGTAACATAAGTTCTCTGGATATACTTTGATGCTGCCATAAGGGCGCGGATTGCAGGTAGGGCACTCCATCTATAATTTCCCATCGCTCAGCTTCCGGCCAGGTTAGGTAGTCGGAATACGTATATTTACGATTGGCTTCGGGTATGGGCATATGATTTCACCTTCGATACGGATTTTCTAAAAAGGCGGTCTTAAACAGTGTTCATGATCGCCAATATTACGAAGCTGACACACGTCATTGCCTTCTTCATCCTTTAACCACTTAAAAGTAAAGCGAATACTCATATTAACGCTGGCTTCCCAGATGGCGTCCGTTCCTTCAATTCGTTTGACTCTTAAAGATGGGTGATGCCAGTTATCTTCAAATTGTGCGATCTTATCGTCAAAAAGCAGCTTAATATCGCTTGGCAATTTTCTAAAGGCTCGTTCAAATCGAGGTGCCCAGTCAAAATACATAACGTGTTCAGTTGCCATTTTGCATGAGTTCCTTCATGAGTTCTTTAGCCGAGCCGGCACGTTTGGTTAAACCGGCATCTATTTCCGCCTGGGCCTCCCGTTCTCCAGCCTGCCATTCTTCTGTCCAAAACCATTGTTGCTCGGCAGGGATCAGCTTCTTGGGTTCCAAAATGATCTTGCCTTCTTCTACTGACACGTCAAGGACATCACCTTCGTTCAAATGCAGTTCTTTACGGAGTTCCGTGCCCAGCGTAATAATAGAACGTTTTTTAATTTGAACGATACCAAAGAATTTCTTTGGTTGGATAACAGCCACAACTTCACCAACCTTCTATACTGATTTTCTGAAATTCCACTATTATTATAGCAAACACCCGCCTTGAGGTCAAAGGATAACTAATAGGCGTCCTTGCCGCTCAGCACCACCACTACGGTGCGCACCAGGATCCTGAGATCGAGCCAAAAACTCCATTCACGCACATAGCGGATGTCATAGGCGAGGATTTCGCCGACGGTGAGTTCGCTGCGGCCGTTGACTTGGGCGAGGCCGGTGACCCCGGGGAGTACGGCGAAGCGCAGGCGGCGCTGTTCCGGGGTAAAGTAGCGGGCGATGTCCGGTACCTCTGGTCGCGGGCCGACAAGGCTCATTTCCCCTTTGAGGATGTTTAAGAGCTGGGGAAGCTCATCGAGGCTCGTCTTGCGCAGAAAACGACCGCTGCGGGTGATACGGGGATCCTCTTTTTGCTGGTAGACGAACTCATCGAGATTTTGCACTTTGGCCAGGCGCTCTCGGTCGAGGACTTCGGCATCCTGCACCATGGTGCGAAACTTATAAATGGTATAAGGCCTGCCGCCGATGCCGACCCGGATCTGTTTGAAAAGAGCCGGGCCAATGGAATCGAGGCGGATCCAAAGAACGATCAGCAGCCAGAGCGGGAAGATAAGGATCAGCAGGAACGCGGAAACCAGCACGTCCAAGCTGCGCTTTGCGGCCAGCTGCCAGCGAGGATAGTTCGGTGCGGCCAATTCTTCAGTTATTTGCTCAGATGAAGCTGGGCCGTGGGGCATGTGGCGGGCCTCCTTCGGTTGGTGTATCGGGATTGCTGGGGTAGGAATACTCCACGGTCGTGGAAAAACTTGATTCGGTGAACCTAGGAAAAGGATGCGAGCTGAGCTTCGAAGAAGAGTGCGCAAACGTGACTCAGCGGAAGGGAATCGTTTGAGCAACGCTCTGCAGGGGGATCGGGGTCAGACCTTACCCCTGGGTAGCTTTTCGGCCCTAAGGTCTTACCCCGATCCTTTTCCTAACTTCGAAGGAGAGCTAACGCAATGCTCCGAAGCAAGGGGAATGCTCCGCGAGCACCTAAGCGAACCCTAAAGCGAGCAGAAACCAAACTCTGGTTCAGGCTCGTACTCCGAAGCAGAGGGGCGCTGCGCCGGATGCGCAGCGTTGCCAACTGAGCCAAGGATGGCGAATTTGGCAATTTACCCCTCCAACCTGTAACCGAGCCTGGAACAGCAAGCTTGGTCTGCAAGCGATCCGGGTGAGCGTGGTGCCGTGGAGTATTCCCCTCCCCAGCACAGCAAGTTTGGCCTGTCGAGCGCCCGGGGTGAAGCGGGTGCCGCTGAGCATCCCCGCCCCATAGGGTGAGTCTGGTGCCGCGGACATCCCCGCCCCACGTAACCCCATAGCGGCGCGTTAGCGCCGCGACCGCTCAACGATGCGCTGCACTGCCGCGATGACATCCTCAGCATCCTGTGCGCTCATCTTGGGATAGAGCGGCAGGGAGATGATGCGCTCGAAGGTTGCTTCGGCCAAGGGAAAGTCACCCGGTTTGTAGCCGTAGGTTTCGCGGTAATAGGGTTGAAAGTGCA
>JAJZPA010000116.1 GCA_021811425.1 Bacillota bacterium
ACGATAAGAGGTTAGGGGACACACCTCCTCATTAAGAATACTTTCAAGTGGTTCGGAGGAATGTCCCCAACAAATACTGTCGAGTGGCTCGGAGGAATGTCCCCACTAAAGGTTGACAGGGTGAATCCCCAGGGAATTTCCCTGGGGATTCCTCTCCCCTGGAATGTTTTAAAGCCGATGTCAAGAGGTGATCCTGATGCATGCTCCATTCTTCAAACAGGAGGCTGGCTGGCTCAGCCCGGTCAATCCTGCAGTTTTGGTGTTCGGGGAAGGGAGCGGGGCTGAGGCAGCTGTCCAAGCCTTGCAAGCGCATCCGGTGCATTGGGTCGGCGAGAATGCTTGGGCCTTGACGGAAACGGTCAGAGCCTATCCGAGAGGCATGATGCTTTCTGTTCGGGGCCAGCGCGGGCATTTTCATATTGAAGTGCAAGGGACACAGGGGGTTCAGTGGCTGGAGTGCGGAGGGATCGTGCTTTCGCCGAGCCCCATCCTGGAAGTTCCTTACTCCTTAGGGTTGCCTGTGAGCCCTTTGATTCATCCGCTTACCCATGCTCAGCGGATTCCAGCCGTGGGTCAGCAGGTGGCATTTTACCTGGGTGAAGAGGAGTCGGGAGGTTTCTTTACAGTCATCGCTGTGCGTGAGGCGATTCGGTTTGCCGAGATGGGCTCCAAGGTCTATTTCTTTTTCTACGATTTACCGGTAGCTGCAGAAGGATTTGAGGCGCTCTACGAACAGGGGCTAAAGTTAGGGATTAGTTTTTTGCGCTTGCTTCAGCCCCTCCATGTAGTCGATGAGGGGAATATTCTGCGCCTTAGTTTTCGTGACCCGATGCTCCCCCAATTTGAAGCGATTCCGCTCACGGCAGAAATCCTTTTTGCAGGTGAACGCTTCCGGCCAAGCCCGGAGTTTTCTCGTCTGGCAGAATTGATGGGGATTCAGACAGATTCTGAGGGTTTTTTGCAGGCAGATAATGTCCTTTATTTTCCGATTCGTACGAACCGCCCGGGTATCTACGTCTTGGGTACGGCCAAAGGTTCGGCCTATAGTCTTCAGGCTTCGTTGGAGGCCCAGGCGATCGCCGGGGAACTAGCACCTTGTTTGACGGGTGAGATCCTGATTCCTGATGGGTTTGCCCGCGTCAATTCTGAAATGTGTTCATTGTGTCTGAGTTGCTATCATGTCTGCAATCAACGGGCTATAACGCTCGATTTAGAAAAAAAAACGGTTTACGTCGATCCGTTAGCTTGTCATGGCTGTGGGGTTTGCGCGGCTGAATGTCCAACCATGGCCATTACGCTACCACGTCCAGCACAAGACTTGAACCCACACACTGGGAAGAAAATACGCCTTTATTCTTGTGAAAATTCGGGATATCTGGCCTTGCGTAGCCTGAATCTGCCTGTAGAATGGAAAGATCAACTCGACATGATCGCGGTCCCGTGTACGGGGGATGTCGGATCGCTCTCTATCCTGAAAGATTTAGCTGACGGTGCACGGCAAGTCGTTCTATTAGGTTGTCACGAAGGGAACTGCCTTGGCGGCGGGAATCGGCAGGCACAAGCCAGAGTCCTTGAGATAAAAGAGAAGCTACAATCCATGGGGATCAGCGCCAGAAAAGTTGAATGGATTGCAGTAGCCCCAAATGCGCCTTGGGAATGTCAGAATGCCTTGAGGAAGGTGTTAGATATAAAAAGAAACTAGCCTCTGGAGAGGGTGGTGGAGCAAATGGTCATCGCCGAACGTAAGCCTTTGACTGATATTTTGGACAAGTTAAGGCCTTACCGCAGTATCCTGATCGCAGGGTGTGGCGGTTGCATGACCGTAGGACTGAGTGGCGGAGCACGCGAAGTGGCCTTAATGGCCCAAGAAATCAGATTAGCCTGCCAAGCCCTTGGTCGTGAGATTGAGGTATTCGAACATATGGCTGAGCGACAGTGTGAACCGATATTTTTGGAAGAATTGATAGAGGATATTGAGTTTGTCGATGCTGTCGTATCACTCGGTTGTGGAGTAGGCGTTCAAGCCTTAGCAGAGAAGTTTCCCAAGACAGTGGTGTTGCCTGCTTTAGATACCCGCTTTGTGGGTATGCCGGAGAAGCACGGAGTATGGGTGGAGCGTTGTCAAGCTTGCGGGGAATGCATTATTGATCAGACGGGTGGAATCTGTCCGATTGCCCGTTGCTCGAAGAATTTGCTCAACGGACCTTGTGGCGGTTCGCAAAATGGCTGGTGTGAAGTCGGGGAGGGCATCCCCTGTGCCTGGTCTTTAATTTATGAGCGGATGGCGAGACTAGGAGAAGTGGAGAAACTCTCGAGCATTCAAGCTGCCAAGAATTGGGGCAAGGCCGACGGCCCTGGAAAAGTCGTGAAGGGAGGACGCTCGCGTGAAGTCGGGGAGTAAGCTAGAACGGCTTTGGGAGCACGGGCAGTTTACCGTGACCGCGCAGATGCTCCTCAATGGGGTTGAAGATGAGCAGTTGATCCGGCAGACGGGCAAGAGTTTAGCCGGATATGTCGATGCCATGATGGTGCCTGATAACCAAAAAGGGAGGGTCACGCTTTCCAGCTTGGCCGGAGCAGCCTTATTAACTCAGCTAGGACAAGAAGCGGTTTTTCATTTGACCTGCCGCGATCGGAACCGCATCGCTTTACAATCTGATCTTATGGGGGCTCTGGCGCTGGGTATTCACAATGTTGTCTGCTTAAGCGGAGATCATCCCCACTTAGGAAATCGTCCGCAAGCGAAAAAGGTTTACGACTTGGATTCAATTCAATTGATTGCTTTGGCTCACCAACTTCGTGAACAAGGACTGAGGGGCGGAGAAATAGCGGGTGCGCACGCTTGTTTGATCGGAGCTGTTGAGAATCCGTTTGCTGATCCGTTTGAATTTCGGGTGGCCAGGCTGGCAAAGAAGTTTGAGGCAGGCGCGGATTTTGTTCTCACTCAGGTAGTTTTTGATCTTGAGCGCTTTCAGCGTTTTATGGAACGAGTGCGGGACCGGGGCCTGCATAAGAAAGGAAAAATTATTGCCAGTCTTAGGCCTGTGGCCCCGGCTCAGGTGCGGGAACTTTCCCGAGAGCCTGGCATGCTGATCCCAGCGCAAGTCATCGAACAGATGGAAGCCTCAGGTAGGAGAGAGGCAGGCGTTGCCCTGTGTCAAGAATACCTTGGCATCTTGCGCCAAACCGAAGGGATTTCCGGAGTGCATATCGTGTTTGAGCATTGGGAGGATGTGGCGTGTCTGGTTAAAAATGCTGGGCTTGTCCCACGCCCTGAAGGATTGTCAAGTTGAGGCGGTGACAGGATGATCGGTAAGGTTTTGGTGCTAGGAGCCGGAGTTGCAGGAATGAGTGCAACTTTAGATTTGGCCAACGCCGGATGTGAAGTGTATCTTATCGAGAAAGAAAAAGAAATTGGCGGTAAGGCTTATCAGTATAGCTGCAAACGAACAGAAACCTGTCAAAAGTGTTCCGCCTGCCTGGCGTATCAAATCCGCAATCAAGTCGAGCATCATCCGAACGTTCGCCTGTTGCCGTTCAGTATGCTCACGGGCGTGTCCGGCAAGCCAGGGGATTTTAAGGCTTCTGTTCGTTTATTAAATGACACACGCTTGGATTTGGGGGCAGAAACAACCTTAGAGGTTCAAGCCCTTCTTATAGCGACGGGGTTTGAAGTCTATCGTCCGAAATACCAGGGGGAATTCGGGTACGGTCTTTATACCAATGTAATGACAGCCTATGAACTCGAATTTTTCCTGAGACAGTTTTTGGCTGAACGAGTCCCAAAACCTGAACGCATTGGTTTTGTGCAGTGTTTCGGCAGCCGGAATCAGGCGTCAGGTCAAAGTTATTGTTCGCGGGTATGTTGTGCGAATACGGTTCACCTGGCCCTAAAATTGCACTTCCTTTTTCCAGATGCCCACATCCGGGTTTTTTATCAAGACAGACAGTCCTTTGGCAAGGGTAGGTTCTGGAATCACATGCAGGAGGTAGCCAACATAGAATATGTGCGCGGGCTGCCAGCCAAGGTGTTAGGTTACCCTAAAGGAAAGGTAACCGTACGCTATCCGAATACCTTTCAAGGAACCGTGCATGAAGACGAATTTGACTGGTTAGTTTTGGCTGCGGGAATGCTCCCTCCAGTGGATCGGCTTGAGGAAATCGTCGGTTTGCAGTTGGAAAGGAACCGGGATGGTTTCTATGCCCAAACGGAGATGGGTACTAGCCAAGCCGGAGTCTTTGTGGCGGGGGCGTGTCAAGGACCAAAAGACATCCCGCAAAGCATCGCCCACGCAAAAGCCGCTTCTGGATTGATGTTACGCTTTTTACAGCGACTTAGCTCACTTTAAAGCCTTTCACTGTGATGCTCACACAGGGGGAGGTTTTTTGACATAGGTACTGGACAAAAAGCATAGCTATCCAAGAGAAGTATCGCTTGGAGGTGGACAAACAATGGAAACGGAAAATCCCCGAATCCAGGAACTTATTGATCTGATCGTCGAGAAATTGTTTACGGCTTCTTTACTGGTAGGCAAGGATGCGGACAGCGAGTTCGCCAAAGGGATCCAGGCAGTAGAAAAAGCGGCTCAAGTTTTGCTTAGCGTGTCTCTCGATACCGAATACTTGGCAGAAGGCTTAACTCAGCTCGTTGAACAACGGTTGCCGGATCGGCGGGTGATCGAGAACTTTCCTAATTTTCCTTGGCTCATGCAGCAGATGATTCTGGAAGGAACCCAGGTTCTGCAGGCTCGCCCAGCTCAAGCGTCGGAGAGTGAGGAGAAGGAGCCCATGGCAGTCCAAGCGAGTGCCCGAGTCCTTTTGGTTGGAGGGCGCACCCCAGTCTTGGTTTCGGAAGTTCCGGATGGGCGTATTGCACTGCGTCCGCATATGCGCTCCGGGGAGACCAAGATGCCTGCGGAAGCCGGAGTTCCCCTGCATAAAATCGATGTTCAAACATCCTCACCGGATGATCTGGTGCTTAATGATCTACCTGTGAAGAAAACTCTGAGCACTCTAACAGCGGATGTTTCTGGCCTTGCCTCGAGTACTGGTGAAGAACATGGAGACATGCCCGGAGAAGTGGGCGAAGGTGCACAGAGTCGAGTGGCCGAGAAGCCCATCGAAAAGGTTGCTGAGAAGTCAGGGAATACCGCAGCGCAGAATGTTAGCGAAAATCTAAGCGAAAAGCTAACGGATAAGCTGAGTAAGAAAAAGACCGAGATGCCGGTTCTCCGGATGCCGAGCCGATCCGGAGAAAAGCAGGAACATCTGCCTCGAGGGGTGTCGCGTCCTGGCGGGATGCCGCCAGAAGCTGCCCGACTGAGCTATGTTTTGAAAAAGGAATTTCCTAGAAGCGCGGTACGCTGGGACTTTGTCCTGGCCGGACATCGCTTTTTGGCCCAGGTTGAGGATGTCTTGATTTATGTCTTGAGCGAGGAGAAGCCGCCCGTGCCCAAACTGGAGACGGAGGGCTGGCACATCGTTGCCTGTACACCGGATGATTTGGCATTTCCCCGAAGGATGGAACGTTTTATTCATTTAGCCCGTTTTTCTGAATTTAAAGTAGGAAATTAGCGGATAGATGTCGAATACATCCTAGCAAGAACATTGAATTGCGAGGAACATACGGTGGCTGACCGCCTAGAGGAAATCTTAAAGAATACCTTAAACGTCATAGAAACGGGCAAAGAAGAGATCTTTTGCATCGCTGAGACGACGCGGATGGAGACCCAGCGTTTGACACAGGAGTTGGCCCAACTACGCGTTGACATCGCCGAAACCATTGCTGAAGTTGACAAACAGCATAAATTAGAACGGCGTGCTCGGCAACGCTTGATGGAGGTCAGCCGCGACCATCAAAAACATTCAGAAACGGAAATGATGGATGCCTATGAAGCGGCTAAGAACTCACAGGTCCGTTTGCAATTGCTGCAGGCTAAAGAAGTACAATTTAGAACGCGGCGGGACGAGATCGAGCGCTCTTTGCGGCAGATGTCTGCCACCATCGAACGTGCGGAGAATCTCATGACTCAAGTGGGCATTGCGATTAACCTTCTGCAGGGTGGGATCAAGGAGATTTCGCAATCCTTGAGCAGTGAACAACGGCAAGAGATTGGCCTACGCATCATCAAGGCCCAGGAAGAAGAGAGGTGCAGGGTTGCTCGCGAAATTCACGATGGACCGGCGCAGACTTTGGCCAATATTGTTCTGCGCTTAGAGATCGCTGAGAAACTGTTTGACTTGGATCCCAGCAGGGCCAAAACAGAACTCAGGGATCTAAAAAACCTTGTTCGCTCCAACCTACAGGATATCCGGAGGATCATCTTTGATCTGCGACCGATGGCCCTCGATGATTTGGGTCTTGTTCCGGCGATGACCAAATACCTGGAGAACTTCCAAAGCAGTTATGGCATTGTGAGCGAATTGCGGGTTGAAGGCCGGGAAAAACGGCTGCAGCGCACGCTGGAAGTGACATTATTCCGTCTAATCCAAGAATGTGTCACGAATGCTGCTAAACATGCCCAAACGGATCGGACGCTCGTTGTCCTACAGTTTCTGGATAACGGGGTAGGGGCTCTGGTCAAAGACTACGGCCAGGGATTCAATGTCACCGAAGCATTGGAGAAACCTGGGGAGCATTTCGGCTTAATAGGCATGAGGGAAAGGATCGAAATGTTCTCTGGGCGTTTTTCCATTCACTCCTCTCCTGGAAAAGGCACCACGGTTAAGTTCGGGTTTAAGCTGGAGGAAGGGGTCAATGAATGATAAGTATCGTTATTGCGGATGACCACCCGCTTCTTAGGGAGGGTTTACGCAGGATTCTTGAATTCGAAACGGATATGTCAGTGACCCAAGAAGTTGGGGATGGTCAAGGGGCGATCAACGTTGCCCGTAATCAAGCGTTTGATGTCCTGCTCATGGATTTGAACATGCCGGGGGTCAATGGTTTGGAAGCATGTCGGGTGATTCGCCGGGAATGTCCCCAGATCGGGATTCTTGTGCTTACCGTCGATGATTCAGATGAGAAGATCTTGGAGGTGTTGCAGCTGGGAGTGGCAGGGTATCTTTTAAAAGATGTCGAACCGAAAACCTTAGTCGAGTCGATCCGGAAAGTACATGCCGGTGAGTCAATCTTGTCTCCCATCGTTACTGGAAAGCTTTTAGGGCAATTATCCCATTCCAGCCCCACCAGAGAGACATACGGGCTCAGTGAACGCGAATTGGAGATAGTGGCTTATGTTGTGAAGGGTGCCTCGAACCGGGAGGTCGGGAAAGCCCTGTTCATTAGCGAGAAAACGGTGAAAAACCACTTATCCAGTATTTTCCGCAAACTAAATGTCGAAGATCGTACGCAAGCTGCCTTAAAGGTGGTTAAACTAAAGCTTGTCCATTTGGATTAAAGTATCTAGGCAAGATAGCCTAAGACGGAGGTCGTTTAATGAAGATTAGCTTTTTGGGGGCAGCCCAAGTTGTGACAGGTTCATCCTATTTGATCGAATCGAATGGGTATCGATTAATGGTCGATTGCGGCATGTTTCAAGGCTCTAAAACCTTAAAGGAACTGAATTACCGGGATTTTCCCTATGAACCTGGAAGCATTGACGCGGTGCTTCTCACTCATGCACATATCGACCATTCAGGGCTTTTACCGAAACTGGCTAAACTTGGGTTCAAAGGGGCGATTTGGGCAACTCCCGAAACAGCTAAACTTTGCTCAATTATGCTTCCTGACAGCGGCCACATCCAGGAGATGGAGGTTGAACGGAAGAACCGAAAACGGGGACGGGCTGGCCTTGCGCAGCTAACTCCGATCTATACATCCGAAGATGCTCGACGGGTGATCCCGTACTTCCAGACCGTAGGCTATGGCCAGGTTGTGTCCTTAAATTCATCGCTCTCTTTTCAGTTTCAGAATGCGGGGCATATTTTGGGTTCGGCCCATGTGGTGCTATTAGTTAAAGAACAGAATTTTGAGAAGACCTTTGTTTTTTCCGGGGATATTGGTAATCCCAATCAGCCGTACATTGAGGATCCGAGCATTCTTACGGATGCTCAAGTCGTGCTTATGGAGACGACGTATGGTAATAGGTTTCACGACGGGCAAGGCGACCGCCAAAGCCATTTGGCAGCGTTCATTCGTGCGGCGCATGCGGCGGGTGGCAACTTGATTATTCCCGCCTTTGCAGTTGAACGGACGCAAGACCTATTATTTTATATAAGTAGGCTTCAAGAAAGCAAAGAAATTCCCGCCCTGCCCATTTACATTGACAGTCCGCTGGCCATCGCAGCCACAAAGATCTTTCAGGAGGATATAGCGTTTTTTGATAAGGAAACGAAGGACATGATTGCGCATGGCGGAAATCCGTTGACCATGTCCAATGTACATTTTAGCCAGACGGCAGAGGAATCAATTGCCTTAAACGAAGTTCAGGGAGCGATCATTATCGCCGCGAGCGGCATGGCGGATGCAGGTCGGATCAAGCACCATCTCAAACACAATCTTTGGCGTGAAAATGCCACGGTTTTGTTCGTCGGTTACCAGGCAGAGGGAACCCTTGGGCGCATCCTCTTGGATGGTGCAGAGGAGGTTACGATTCACGGGGAAAAGGTTGCGGTTAGGGCCCATATTGAACGCATTGATGGGTTTTCGGCCCATGCTGATCAGAAGGAACTTATCCATTGGCTTTCAACTTTGGGGAAGAAGGCAGAGCAGATTATTCTGGTACACGGGGAGTCGGAGGCCCAGGACGCTTTTGCGGCCCTAGTTGAAGAAATGTTTGGGATTAAGCCGCTGATTCCTACTTTGGGAGAACAATTTGAATTTGGTCCAGAGGGGATTCTCCGGCATGCCCCTGAGCGGGCTTGGTTGCATCTTGAAAATCCTATGGCTGAATCTGCACGCATTGAGGGTGCAAGACCCAAACTTGCAACGGACAGCGCTCCGATCATTCCCTTGCCAACCCGAATCAAGCCGAGAGGAACGGAGCGGAGAGGGTCTAAGGCTCAAGTCAATCGAGCGTATATTCGTTTACGGCATCGTTTGAAAGAATTAGTGGATGACGGACAAAGGATGCGTAATGAGGAGCGGGTGATTCAAGTATTGGATATCATGACCCAGTGGCTGGAAAACATCGCCCATGAGCGCAAACGCTGATTATATCCAGGCGTACTCAGATGTTTGGCGACGCAGTCCTGCTAAAAACCGGAGGATCTCTTCCCGGCGTTTGACAGCCATTCTGCGTCCAGGTTTGGTGTAGACTTTGTTGGGTAGGGCTTCGGCAAAGGTTCGGGCACGTTGGATTGCATCTTCCGGAGTTTGCAGCAACTCATCCTGCCCGACTAAGCTAAAGAGGCGCATGAGGCCGATGTTACCAAGATTATCTAAGATATCTGAATCGCGAAGGTAAACCGCTTCATCGCTGCGACCCGGTTCAGAGTAGTACATGTGTGATTCGATCGCATCCAGGATTTTGGGTATCTTGTTTGGTGAGTACATCATTTTCTGCAGGATATTGCCGGCAACTCCTTTTGAGCGCAGGGCGTGATCGACGTTGGGTAGGGCATAGCCAGGGTATTTGCCGATATCGTGCAGAATGGACGAAAGGTAGAGAATTTCCTCATCAAGGGTCAGGTTTTGGCCAAGCTCTTTGGCTAGGTAGTAGACACGGAGACAATGTTTTAAGCCGAGAGCGGGATGCGCATGCGTTCTTTCGATCAGATGGACTAATTCCTCCTGCTGGTTTGCCATAAAGCCACCTCCAATTTTCTAGGCATATCTAACAATACGCGATTGGATCGCTGAATTCCTTCCATAAAATGGGTAACATTATGTGTAATTTCTGTCCT
>JAJZPA010000117.1 GCA_021811425.1 Bacillota bacterium
GGGTGTTTTCGAGGCCAGCGCCAATACCACAAACGAAAACTCATTGGCGCGGCACGCCTGGGAAAGTAGATCGTCGCGACCAACAGGAGGTTGGAAGTGCCGAGCGAGCCATGGAGGGCATAGCGTGCGGCCGAGGTAAACGAAAGGGACTACGAATACTCGTAGTCCCTTTCCCGCGTTCTGACCTCCGACCTCCGGCCTCCGAATCGACCTCCAGGGCCGATGATAGGTGTTCCCATCATTCTCAAAGAGGATCTGTCGAAAATCTAGGGAATTAAATCTAGGGAACTAATTCAGGGCAAAGCAATTGGGGGGCTGTTTAATGGAACAGGTTACTCAGAATAGACTAGAGATCCTCGCAAGCTTGGCTGAAAAAGCTCGAACTTGCCACAACTGCGCGTTGCGCGACGGGTGCCGGGGTGTCGTTTTCGGAGAAGGAAATCCTTTTTCTCCGATCATGTTCATTGGAGAAGGCCCTGGCCAAACCGAGGATGAGTTAGGGATGCCATTTGTAGGGAAGGCAGGGCAGCTGCTCGACAAGATATTGGAAGCGGCCGAGCTTCCCCGAGAAACCGTGTACATAACAAACATCGTAAAATGTCGGCCACCGGGAAATCGAACCCCTGTGATGCCAGAGATGCAGGCTTGCCTCCCTTGGCTTCGACAGCAGTACGCCATCATCCGGCCCAAGTTGATTGTGCTTCTTGGTCTCGCAGCGACTCACGGAATTTTAGGTGAGGGGATTAAGATGGGAGAGGCCCATGGGAAGTGGTTTGAGCGAGGGCAGACCAAGTTTATGCCAACATATCATCCGGCTGCCGTGTTGCGTAATTCCAGTTTACGCCGTCCCGTGTGGGAGGATTTTCAAAAGATTCATGAGGCTTTGCAAGGCATTGGTGAAATCTGACGGCTTTGTGACGAATATCTTAATATTTTAAACACATTTTTCTTGGGTTTTCTTAAGATTTGAGGGGTATAATCCTAAGAGTGTGCATTAAAAAAACCTTCAGAAAGAGAGTGATAGAATGGAGGTCCCGTCGAGGCTCGGTTTTCTGGATAGGGCACGAGGACTCGTCATGATCTTGATGGCACTGGATCATACCCTGTTTTTCTGGAGTTTTGGCCGGGTGAGCAACGAGGGGCTACCGCTTTTAGGAAAAAACCTGACGTTTAACAGTCCTTCTGGTGCGAGTGGAATGGCTTTAACCGTAATGTTTTTGTCAAGCCTTTGTGCGCCGGGTTTTCTGTTTGTTGCCGGATATTTACAGGCGATATCTGTGAAACGGCGTGAGGACGGTGGGGAGTCAAAGAGGGAAATCCGTTCGCATCTTCTGCTTCGGGGGATTAGCTTAGTGGCTTTGCAAATTCTCGCTGCCTCACCCGCCTTTAATCTGCCCGATTGGCGCAGTGGAGGCATGACTTTTATGGCTACCGGGGTGGTTTTTTCCTTGAGTGTTCTTTCCACTATTGGGCTTGGCTTGATTGTATTTGCCTTGGCTGGACGCCTGAAGCCGTGGCAACTTTTGGTCATGACCCTCGGGGTTTATCTCGTGGCGGAGAGCCGTCTACCTCAACTCGCCTTGAGTTTTTCCCAGTTATCCTGGCTAACGCAAGGGGCCTTTGCCCTTTTACTCCAACCCGTGCCATTCTCGGCGACACGGTTAATCAACAACAATTTTCCGCTCATCCCGTGGCTCGTACCCATGAGCCTAGGTTGGGTATTCGGTCACTCTTATCAGGCCGATAAAGGTTTGAACCTTGAGGGAAAGAAGTTTCTCGCTTCCGGGCTCGCCAGCTTGGTTGTGTTTTTTATATTGCGCACGGGTGGGATCGGGGATTATCTTCATGCAGGAACGTCCCCCGTTAGTTTTTTCTTTCTCTCGAAATATCCGCCTAGCCCGCTCTATTATTTGTTCTACCTGGGAATGTTGTTTGTCCTGTTTTCGCTGTTCATTCGTTTAGAGACGGCTGGATTTACTTTTAAGATTCTGGGGGAATTCGGAAAGGTTCCCCTTTTCTTCTACATTGCTCACCTCTGGGTATATGCTTTGCTACCGGCCTTGTTCGCTAAGTTTAACCAACTGCCCATCCTTGGAGGCGCGTTGGTTTGGGTATTGGGCCTGTGGGTGCTGTATCCGTTGAGCCATTGGTATCTGAAGGTTCGTTTCTCCATGAAGGAAGCAGAGGCGCTACGATCGAGTATTCACTAATTCATACGCGATGAGAGGATAGGGTCATGCAGACGATTGCAGCTCAAGCCAAGCCCTTTGGGAATTTTAAGTTCATCACTAGAATTCTGGCTATCGGCATTGTGGTTTATCTCCTGTTTGATCCAGGACGCGGGAATCACATGGCCTTTTCATTGTTAGCAGTGGCTTTTTGGGGTCTTGACCGGGATCAGACTCGGCTGAACTGGAAGAAGTTTTTGCCCTGGGGAATTCCGCTTTTGCTGTTTCCAATCGCGCTATGGCAATGGTTTCCGCCGGTATGGAATGAGGTTGTTTACTGGCAATTAGGCACTGCACCTCATCTCATCGATCTGGACAGTTGGTTAAAATCAATGCCTGGGAACAACGGCTGGATGTTTCGGGTTTTTCAAACCTCGTGGTTGACTGCGTATTTTCGCTGGATTTATGCCAATGGCTTTACGTTGCCTGTGCTTATTCCGGTTCTGCGTTCATTTTTAGCCAAGGATTCGCGGAAGATGCTTCGATACATCCTTTCAGCACACGTGTTGCAATTCATTTTAATTCTCCCTTTCTATTTAACGATTCGCGCTCGGGAGGTTTGGTGGGTGCTGGGTGATCCGGATGGCATGGCGAGACACCTCATCTCCTCAGATGCAGCTGTCGTAGTGATGAACTGTTTCCCTTCCATGCATACTTCGGTAGCTTTTGCGATGCTTTTAATTGCCTGGCAAGAGAAGGATCGCCTGTTTCGCTGGATCTGGGCAATTTTTGGCTTGTCCATCATCTATTCAACGTTATACTTGGAAATTCACTGGGTAGTTGATGTCATCGGCGGGATGATCCTGGCGTTGGCCGCGGTTAAACTTGGGGATTGGCTGATAGGCCAACTCCCGATGCATTGGGGCTTTAGAGAACTGAACACTATTCATGTGACTTCTGAGCCTGGGTAACAGGCTATCCGGAAATCCCAAGCCGGGTAAGTATATGTTGGCAGAAGCTTATATTTTTCCGGCTAAATCCCATACTAAAACCAATGTGAAGCATTGGAGGGAGTTAGCGTGCCCAAAAGCCTGACGGAGGATGAGCATAAAAGCCCAGCAGCAGAGAATTTGCGCGAGCTTGGGGAACTTCGGACCCCAGAGCCATTGAGTAATGTGTATTGTCTGACCATTGTAGGGCAGATTGAGGGGCACCAAGCCGTTCAGCCCCAGACGAAAGCGACGAAATACGAGCATGTGATTCCGCAGCTCTTTGCCGTGGAACAAAATCCGAAGATCGAAGGGATCATGGTCATCTTAAATACGGCTGGTGGGGATGTGGAAGCGGGGCTGGCTATCTCAGAACTGCTTGCGAGCCTTAGCAAACCGTCCGTTTCCTTGGTCCTGGGAGGCGGTCATAGCATCGGAATTCCCATTGCAGTGAGTTGTGCCAAGAGTTTTATTGCGCCAACGGCAACCATGACAGTGCACCCGATTCGGTATACGGGATTAGTCATCAATGGACATCAGCAGTTTGAGTATTTGCAAAAAATGCAGGAGCGGGTCGTTCGGTTTGTCTGTGGTCATTCCAAGATCGAAGAGCCTGAGCTGAGGAAACTTATGTTTAAGACTGGAGAGTTAGCGCAAGACATTGGCACGATACTCGTTGGACAAGAAGCGGTGGATATGGGACTCATTCATGAGGTCGGGGGCTTAAAGGATGCCTATCGATCCTTGCTGCGAATGATCGATGCGGTAGCTGCTGAATCTAGCCGCTAATGCGGTAAGCCACACCAGTAAATTTGTTTTGCTGACGCCCACTTGTAGAAGTGGGCGTTTCGGACGTGGATTGAATAGGAGCTAGAAGCTAGCCGAGTTTTCACTTTAATTAGGGCTTCTAACAAGGAAAATAGGATATGTTTGTGGAATTAATAATAGTTGAAGATATTTATCCCAATGAGGGAGCAGGGGTTGGTGGCATGACCAAGAAAAAGCAGCGGAGTAACAAAAAGCCCGCCTTAAAACAGACTATCCGCAACGAGGCCATAGGCATTCTGATCGTCGGCCTCGGCTGCCTAGGGTTTGTTGTCTTGTACTCTGATCATAATGGTGTTATCGGAGCACAGATGAAGCAGGGATTGACATTGTTGGCTGGAGGGGGAAGTGCCTTAATCCCTCTGATGCTGGGTGCTTGGGGCATTCTTTATATGAATGAACGCCACAGCCGTTGGAGCTGGCGGACGGGAGGAGCCATTCTACTTTTCATGGTTTTTGAAGGGTTTCTGCATCTACAGCTTCCCGGTTTCAGCTATTGGGCCAACGCCGAGATTCTTAAGGAAGGGCGTTCGGGGCACGGGGGTGGTATGCTTGGTGCCAGTGTGGCTATCGGTTTAAAGACATCTGTCGGTCTCACCGGGAGTTATGTTGTTTTGGCGATAGGTGCGGTTCTGGGTTCCTTGCTCGTTGTGAATCAGTCTCTGGTTGCAGGATTATTTAGCTTTAAGGAAGTCTTGACAGCGGGGGGGAATCGCATTAAGGAGCAAGCCTCTGATTTTGTCACCGTGCTTAAAAATCGCCATCAGGCTTCGAAGGAAGATGCAGAAGATAATGCTTCTCCAAACAAGGTCAAGATCTTGAAGCCAAAAGGAAAACGGCCTCCTCAAGAACGTGAGGTTCAGGATGTCATTGATCCGATGCTTGAGGATAGGCCTTTAGTGATTCAAACTGGTACGGAAGCCTGGGTTGATGTTCAGGAAATTCAGTCCAATGAAGGGCGTTATCAGCAATTGGGGTTTGAACATTTGACAGAACCGCCCAATGAGGAAGCGCGCCCCGCGTTCGGAGATGCTAAAGGAATTACTCCTCCGGGACGGGTAACAGGTACGCCGATTTCCCGCCAAGCAGAGAGAGACGGCGGCGGCTACAACCTTCCCTCCGTGAATCTCTTGCATAAGCCTATTAAGCTGAAAAATTCACGTTTGAACAAAGACCTAGCTGATAATGTGAAAACTTTGGAAGACACGCTTGAGAGCTTTGGAGTCAAGATTAAAGTCACCCAGGTTACACAGGGTCCGGCCATCACCCGTTACGAAGCGCAGCCGGCTCCGGGAGTCAAGGTGAGCAGAATTACCAATTTGGCTGACGACATTGCCTTAGGCCTTGCAGCTTCTGATGTGCGTATTGAAGCACCTGTTCCCGGAAAGTCTGTCGTGGGTATTGAAGTTCCCAATAAAGAAATTGCCACCGTGCATTTCCGAGAAGTATTGGAAGCCCCGGATTTTCAGCAGGCTCCGAGTAAGTTGACCCTCGTTTTGGGAAAAGATATAACGGGTGCGCCTATTATCGCGGATCTAACTAAGATGCCACATCTTTTAATAGCGGGGGCAACCGGTTCCGGAAAGTCCGTCTGTATTAATACGATTATCAACAGCATTTTGTTCAAGGCACGTCCGGATGAAGCTAAATTTCTACTGGTGGATCCGAAGATGGTGGAACTCGCGAACTACAACGGAATTCCCCATTTGATCGCACCGGTTGTGACCGATCCGCGCAAAGCTGCAGGGGCCTTAAAATGGATCGTGACGGAAATGGAGACCCGCTATGAACTTTTCGCGGCGAACGGGGTTCGCGATATTATCCGCTACAACTATTTGCGCGGACAGGACAAGCATAGCGAACATCCACCGCTGCCTTATGTTGTGGTAATCATCGATGAATTATCGGATTTGATGATGGTGGCTCCCGGCGATGTCGAAGATGCGATCTGCCGTTTGGCGCAGATGGCGCGGGCTTCAGGGATTCACCTCATCGTTGCGACCCAACGCCCATCCGTTGATGTCATCACGGGTCTCATTAAGGCTAATATTCCCTCTCGGATAGCCTTTGCCGTGTCTTCACAGACCGATTCGCGGACGATCATTGACATGAACGGGGCGGAAAAGCTACTTGGTCGCGGGGATATGCTGTTCTATCCCATGGGGGCGAGCAAGCCCATGCGGGTGCAAGGTTGCTTTTTGGCTGACAAAGAAGTGGAAAACGTGGTTAAGTTTTTACAAAACCAAGCCAAACCTGAATACCAAGAGATTCCCCAGGTTGAGCTGGGGTCCAACAAAGGGGAAGAGACCGGGGATGAACTGTTTTATCAGGCAGCCCAGCTCTTTGCGGAATCCGGAAATGCCTCGGTATCCCTCTTGCAGCGACGCTTGCGGATTGGTTACACTCGGGCAGCGCGCTTGATGGATCTTTTGGAGGAAAAAGGGGTTGTCGGTGGGTACGAAGGCTCTAAGCCAAGGGAAGTACTGATGACGCGAGGACAGTTGGACCAGAAATTCGGGCCTGTGAAAGATGTTCAGCCTAAAGAGAAGATTTGAGCAGGATTTTCAAGGATCTTGCAGAATATATGCTAGTTAAGAGGTAATAATCATGATTCGGGAGATTAATATTCAAGATTTGCCTGAACTCGCTAACCCTGTACTGGTGGATGTACGCTCTGAAGGAGAGTTTGCCGAAGCGACTATCCCTGGAGCCATTAATCTCCCACTTCTTGACAATGCTGAACGCGCTGAGGTAGGGACCATTTACACGCAAGTGTCTCGAGCCCGGGCCCGGGAATTGGGCTTGAGCCTTGTGAGTCCTAAGCTGCCCGCACTGGTTAAAACGGCCCAGGAACTGGGAGAACACGGCCCGCTAGTTATGTTTTGTTGGCGGGGTGGAATGCGAAGCCTGGCACTGACCCAGGTGCTTGACTTGATGGGAATACCCGTTTATCGCCTTTTAGGCGGCTACAAGGCTTATCGCAAGCAAGTGCTCAATTTCTTCCAAGGCGGGTTTCCCTTCCAGGTGGTGGTGCTCCGAGGTAATACAGGCGTGGGAAAGACGGAAATGCTCGGCAGGCTGCGTCAAGAAGGGTATCCAGCGATCGACTTAGAAGGTTTGGCCAACAACCGTGGCTCAGTTTTTGGCGATGTGGGCCTGGGAGCTCCGCCCTCGCAAAAGGCCTTTGAGGGTCTGCTTTATGAGGAGTTTCGACACTTTAATGGCTGGCCGTACATCATAGTCGAATGCGAAAGCAAGCGGATCGGTCGTGTGACATTGCCACAGAATTTTTTCCGGGCGATGCAGGAGGGCACCCAGATTCTGATGTATGATGACATAACCAACAGGGTAAGGAGGCTTCGGGATGAATACACCGCGCTACCGCAAGCCTTTGTCGAGATTCGGCAAGCCCTGCAGCGCTTGGTCAAGACATTGGGGCATGACAAAGTCAACCAGCTTAATCGGCTGCTCGATGAAGACGAGGATGAATTCACACGGCAACTGCTTGTGGATTACTATGATCCGCTGTATGCCTATCCCAATGAGCCCCATTCGGGTTATGCCGCCTGTCTCAATTACGCCTATCCTGAATCAGTCGCAAGGGAGTTAGGGGAATACCTTGACAAACACTTCGGTTCAGCAGAGCGCTAGTCTTCTCTATTTGGAATACGAGATACAACAGAATAAACCAGGATTGCTGGGGGCGGTGACAACCCTAATCGGTATGCTGGAAATCAACATCCTTACGGTTGCCAGCATTGGTGAGACGAGACGGGGGTTTTTGCTCAAGGCTCCTTCAGATGGAAAAGTGCGTGCTTTACAGTTAGCCATGGAGGAAGTGGAAGCAATTCAGGTTACGGCGCTTCGCCCTCCGGTATTGCTGGATCGCATTGCGTTACGGCATGGCAAGCGTTTGCATCTTGCGGGTGAAAACCCGAAAACCTATCAGTTTATCCGTGAGGAATTGGGTGTGCTGGTTGATTTTTTGGGGGATACTTTAGTTGAAGGTGGGCATCAGATTGTGGGAATCCGCGGCATGCCGCGCGTAGGCAAAACAGAAGCTGCCATCGCAGCCTGCGTCTATGCGAATAAAAAGTGGATCCTCCTGTCCTCTACCATTATCCGGCAGTCCCTAAGGACAGAGTTGTTGCTGGATGAATCCCAGGAAAGTATTTTCCTCATTGACGGGATTACGAGTACATCCCGAGGAAATGCCGAGCATTGGGCTTTACTGGAGAAAGTGATGGAGATGCCAACCCCGAAAATCATTGAACATCCGGATGTTTTTTTGCGCGACGGTTGGTTAAGCGTTACTTTTGATTGCATCATCGAAATTCGGCATCGAACGGATGATGTGATCCGAATCGAAGAGGTGCCAACGAGTTTTTCGTCATTTGATCTCAGTTAGGTTCGCTTACAATGGGGCAAAGGAGGATGCGTTATGGCAGGAGAAGGGCAAATTCTTCGAGCCGCCCGTGAAGAAAAGGGCTGGACATTGATGGATGCAGAAGAAGTTACGAAGATTCGAACGCGCTATCTGCAAGCCCTGGAAGAAGAAGATTACGTGGTTTTGCCAGGGACTGCCTATGTCAAAGGATTTTTGCGTACTTATGCCAAGCAATTGGGGCTCAATTCTGAGGTGGTTGTAGGGCTTTATAAAGCGAACCCAGGCTCTATGGATGAGTCGGTTCTGCAAGCTCCGTTAACCCCGCTAAAAACGCGACCTTTCTGGCTGAGACCTGCGATAGCCCTGCTGATGTCAGCACTAGCCATCGCTTTGGTCATCGGGATTTCGCATTTCACCCAGAAACCAGGTGAAACTGTCCGCTCGGAATATTCGCCTCCGCCGATGCCGGAAGCCCCTAAAGAGCCGCAACAAGCCAATATCCCGGCACCTTCACCTTCTACTCTAGATCCAGCCACAGGATCCTCCTCCACTGTAGCCAATGGTAATGGTACGAGCACGGTCTCTAGCGATGTGTTAACGGCCAAACTTGTGTTTACAGAGAAGTGTTGGGTGAGTTTACGAGTCGACGGGCAGGCGCCTCTGGAGCAGAATTTTTTAGCAGGGACGACCAAGGAGATTACGGCACATCAGAAGATCGAGTTTCTCGTCGTGGGGAATGCAGGGGGAGTTTCGATCACCCTGAATGGCAAGCCCTATCCCAGTTTGGGAGCCTCAGGCCAGGTCAAAAACAACATTGTTTTAGACAAGGAAAGCTTAAAGACTCTGTAATCTAGGCTTAGTTTATCCCTTCGAGGGAACGTGCAGATATATCCGTTTCGATGAAAAATTATCATAAGATAAGGAGAGACGTTTCTTGGCAAAAGATGTTTCGTTTGATATTGTGTCCCAGATTGACATGCAGGAAGTGACGAATGCAGTTCATCAAGCCCAAAAAGAAATCGAGCAACGGTTTGACTTTAAGAACAGCAAATCCTCAATTTCCTTGGATGAAGAGAAACTGACGCTCATTTCTGATGATGAATTCAAACTCCAAAATGTCGTAGATATTTTAGAAAGTAAACTGGTGAAGCGCCAAGTCTCCCTCAAAGCTCTGGAATATGGAAAAGTTACGTCTGCCGCAGGGGATACCGTACGGCAAGAGGTAAAGCTGATGCAAGGGATTGCTCAGGACAAGGCCAAACAAATCAATAAGGTGATCAAAGACAGTAAGACTAAAGTGACGAGTGCGATTCAAGGCGATCAAGTCCGGGTGACGGGCAAGAACAAAGATGATCTGCAAGCTGTGATCGGGCTGCTGCGTAAAGAGGACTTTGGGATCGAACTGCAGTTTATCAATTATCGTTAATCGACATCCATGCAATGGGCGT
>JAJZPA010000118.1 GCA_021811425.1 Bacillota bacterium
GCTTGGATTTGTTCCCTTGCTCACGGCTATCCTAGGTTGGTGCCCTCTGTACACCTTGTTAGGAATCAACACTCTAGGCAAAAACAAATAGGTTGGCAACTTCTACCGGAAAAAGATTAGCCCTTTCGTCCTGCGACGAAAGGGCTAATCTTTGCCTATAGCGCCCCGACTCAAGCTGCCGGGTGGCTCACTCGGTTTTAAGGCTCTGTTGTTTTTGGCTTTCTGCCATCTTCTCATTTCTTACAGATTTCTCCGGTTCACCGTTGGTTGCCGATTTGAACTCCGTAATGCCTCGTCCCAATGATTTCCCCAACTCCGGGAGTTTGCCCGGGCCGAAGATGATGAGCGCAATGATGAGCACGATCACCAATGTCGTAGGGCTGAGAATACCAAAGGTGGTTAACATTTTGCTCACCTCCGTGTGTTTTGCTGCTAAAGTTCTTGCCGTTCTCCAGGCATTTTTAATATACACCTTATTTCACAAATTGACAATCCGGAAAAAACCTGACAAGACTTCGCGGCTCAGGCTGTCAGCAACACGCTATCCCAATGCAGAAAACTTCTTAAAAAACGAGCTAAATGCCTAAAGAACGGTTCCTGCGTATTGGCTAAAACATCCTCCGTAAAATGATCGATCCAGCTCAGCACATGTTCCCGTAAAAAAGATTCTTGTATAATATTGAGTGCGGGAATATCTTCCGGTTTCTCCAGCATCTTCAGCTTGAGATAATAGATGAATTCCAATTCAATCCCGAGATGATCTTCAGGAACCGAATAGAGTTGCTGCATCAGAAGTCCTTGCTCCAGGTAGAAGTTGCGAACTTCGCTGGTAACTTCCGTCATTAGCATTCCCTTGGGAGAACGGTAGAGTGATTCATAAGGGTAAGCCGGAGCCTTGCCTGGGCCGATGAATAAGCGGGTGAATTCCGTCTGCAACGGCGTTAAATTCCCGGATCGAACAAAATTTCCGGCTGAGTCCTTTAATTCAACTAGACTGGAGATTAAATCCGTTTCCAAAGTACGTTCAGCCTGAAGATAGCTAGCTTGCGCTAAATGAAGCAGTTCGAGCCGATCAAAGAGTTCCGGATTCGGCCCTTCTAAAAAGAACGAGCGCAGCCAATCGTAGATTTGTGCCCTCTCAGACAAATACATCCTTTCGGACTTGACCACCGTCGCTGCCGGTAAATCCGAACGTTTACTAAGCTGTTGCGTCTCCCTGATTAACATACCATACCTCCATACGTAAAAATGAGGGGATCCCTCGGATCCCCTCAGCCCACTACGGGCACCCGAAGCGCCGGATATGCTCTGCTTGATTCAATACGAACACGCTCTATCCTTCGGCTTTCTTGATCTTGACAACCATATCCGCAAAACTCGGGAAACCCATGATGGGACTCATCGCTGCTGGATCAACCAGTGTATTATGCAGTGGTGTATAATCTTTTTGTTTGAATGTGGCCCCTAGGCCTGAGCTGAAGCGACCTCCGCTGCCAAACCCGATCTTTAATACGCCAGGCCTTATCCCCTCAGTGACCGCAGCCTTGCCACGAATTTCTTTACCCAAAGGATTTTGCACCACCATTAAATCGCCGGTTCGAATTCCATATTGGGCTGCATCGGCAGCATTAATCGCGATCGTCCCGACACTCCAGGTCCCCTTCTTGAACTTATGGGTACGTAGGCTCATTCCCTCCGGTACCTTGGGATTGCCTTCCAGAATATCGTACTGAAATTCTTCATTAAGCGGCGCCCAAAGCCCTTCTGCCGGTGTCTGCCCTAAAAGCGGAATCATTTGCGTCGCGGACATCGTTTGGTGAATCCGCCCGGCAATCAGTTGGAATGGGTATTCCTTAGCATAGTCTTTATATTTCGGATTCGTATACGGATTCCACTTGGTCTCGAACCAGAAGAAAGACGGCGGATAGTGCTGCATGCCGATTTCCTGCAGACCCGGCGGGACAACACCGGCTTCGTCGATCAGTTTATTGTACCCATCATAGCGTTTGAAATGAAATTCAAACAGTTTGGAATCCGTGCCGAGGAAGCCCCCGCTCGGCACATATTCTCCCTTGGTCGCATCGAACTTACGGTAACGGTGGTAACTCATCGGCCAAACCGCTACGGCTTGATGTTTGCGCATCCAGGCCACTGTAACGGGTTCACCTTTTACGGTTTTCTTGTCATGGTCAATCGTAACCCGTCCTTGTTCCAGTGAATCCGGTGTACCGATCAGTTTGTAACCCTCCGGAAAATTAGGATAAGGCAGGGGTTCGCCCAAATTGGCCCGACCAGGGGCAACCGCAAGCATCTCATTGACAAAATCCTCTTCACTCTTGTATTTTTCCCAGAAATCGGACGGTTTAATGTCCTTATCGCCCAATTCATACAAGCGTTTAGCCAAGAGATTCATGATCTCGACCGGGTTCTTGCTTTCATGCAATGGCTTTATGACCTGGTCACGCATGCTAAGCACCGGATGTGACGGATAAATATCGCTCAGGCTCATGCGTTCGGCATAACTGGCCTCCGGCAGGATCACATCCGCATAGAGAGCACTTTCCAGATATGGGGTATCGATCACAACCATAAGTTCCAGCTTGTAATTGCCATTGGCGTCCTTAGCCGTTAGTGCCTGCTGCCAGCGGTAAGGAGCGCTTGCCGTAAACAAGGTATTCCCGGTCCGGCAAATATAGGCTTTCAAGGGAAATTTCAATCCCCGGAACGGGCCATATTTCAGTTCCACACCCTGTTCAAAGCGGCGCGGGTTGTCGGCAATCACGCCATCCCAGGCTGCAGGCCAATCACCAAAATCGTCAATGTTCAGTTTTGCCTGATCCGCAGTCACTTCTTTACCGTTGATGACCCGTTTGACCTGGCGTTTATTAAAGCCTTTGCCGGTAGCATTGCCGCCTTTATCGGATTTAGCCAGTTCGGTATCGATCACACCTCCGGGCACGTCAAAATTTCCGGTAATGATATTGAGAACGGTACCCAAGATGGAACCCGTATACCCATTATAATGATGTCCTGGGCTCTGCATACCCCAAACCAAGGCAGCCGGCTTGGTAATCCCAAACAAATGCGCAACTTCCTCAATCTTCGCCTTGCTGATCCCGGTACGATTCTCAGCCCACCCCAGGCTGAAGTAAGGAAGATTGTTGATAGGATCGTTCTTGGACCACCAGGAACTGAACTCCGTCCGAAACTCATCCCAGCCGGTGCTGAACTTCTGAAAGTCCCAGTCAATATAACGGCGCTGCGGGTTGCGGGGGTTATCATTCTCCAGAATATAGCGCAGGATGGCACCGAAGAAATCCCCATCGGTTCCCGGTCTTATGGGAAGCCACATGTCCGCTTTGGCCGCCGTATTACTGAGTGCCGGATCCACGACGATGACTTTGCAGCCATTTTCTACTTGAGCAGCAACCGTACCCCTGTTTTCATAAACGATCCGGGTCGCGACATAGGGGTTCCAGCCCACGTAGATGACAAGTTTTGTGAGATAGGCTTTATCCTGTTTGAGACTTCCATCCGACTGTCGAATGAGGAGGGGCCGCATCAAGTCCGGCTGAAAGCGTTTCCCACCCGCAATGAGTTTCGGACCGTGCCGACGCGGTACATCACAAATCGAACCATGTTCATAACTGTTCGGCGATCCGTAGGCAAAGTTCAGACGCCAATAGGGATCCCGGTCCGTGACATCGCCACAGTCCATAATGACCGACTCTGGTCCGTATTTTTGCTTAAATTCCGTCAGTTTTTTGGCGATAGCATCGATCGCTTCATCCCAGGTAGCCTTCCTGAACTTACCTTCTCCCCTCTCTCCGGTACGAATGAGAGGGGTTTTTATCCGTTCAGGGGAATAGACCAACTGAACCCCTGCTGCCCCCTTAGCGCAACAAGCTCCACCATTCATGGGATCCGCATTATTGCCGTAAATTTTTTCCAAGCGTCCGTCTTTGACCCACATCTCCAGACCGCACTCGGCCGGACACATGACATCCGTGGTATAGACCTTTTGATACGCTGCTAAACCATTCTTAACTTTTGCCATTTCATCAGCACTGGCTTCTTTCAAGCCGAGAAGGCCTCTGCCGCTGACCAAACCGCCTACTGCTGCACCGGCGGCGACGGCCCCGGTGGCTTTCAGGAAATTACGTCTATTTAATTCCATAATGCTCCTCCTTCCAGATATAGAAATGCTTGGTTTAGAAAAAACTGACCAAATTGGATGCTTCAACCCCAGTAAAGACCAGGCTGTAACGCATGATAAACACCCCGAATAGCACTAAAACCGAAGCGACTGCCAGCCAGCCGGGCTTAGTCTTCAAGCGTTTCGGCACCAAAATGAGCAGAGGCACGAGCATCCCCGCTCCGATCTCACCCAGAAGATAGAGCGGATCATGCAATTCCAAGCGTACAGCAATCCGGGCTGCTTCGGTACCCATGCCCAGCACCAGCCACATGGAGATCACCCAGAATAAATCCAAAACGATAATCCCGATCATCATGTTGGCCAAGGATTGCAGAAGAACAGGATCCGGTGTAGCCTGGCGCCGCTTGCTCAGAACCAGATAGACAAGCACGAGCAGCCCAACTCCGGAGAGGATGGCAGAGGTCAGGAAGTAACCGGGCATGAGCGCAGTGTTCCAGAGGGCTTTGGCCTTAACCACACCAAAAACAAACCCAGTATAGGCATGGACAGACACCGCCAGGGGGATCGTGATCATACCCATGATTTTCAATTTCTTATCAGCAGGGGAAGCCAAGTCGCCTTCACTGGTTCCTGCTACCTGAGCCGCGGCCTGGGCCGCGTATTTCCCGGAGAAGGATGCTCCGCCTTTGACCATCAGCCAAATGTAGATCAAGGTGGCGATCGGATAAAAGGTGAGAAGCCAGCTTCCGTAGGAGATAGGGGATGTGGGATTAAAGTAGGCCGGGTTAAGGACATTCAAAAAACGCAGAGGCTGACCCAGGTCGGCAATCAACATAACAGGCGCCAGCACCAATAAGACAAGAGCGGCTACCGCAGAGGGAAGCGCCAAAGGCTTAAACTTCTTGATCCCGAATACCGTAGAAAGACTGGACAGAATAAAGCTTCCGGCACTTAGGCCTGTAAAATAGAAATAGAGTGGAATGAAAACCTTCCAGGGAGACGGGTTCACCGCTTGCACAAGGACATTCAAATCCATTATAATTACCCCTCCTTCTTAACTGCACCGTTGAAATCCGCCATGATATAGAAGACATTGGGGTGGGTTCCCATTTCCGGCTTCAATACCTCAGTTGGCACACTGTTTAGTAGTTTGCTGACTTCACTTTCGGGATCATTGAGATCCCCAAAGATCCGGGCTTTCCCCATACAGTTGTGCACACAGGCCGGCGGAAGTCCATTGTCAATCCTCTCAACACAAAAGGTGCATTTTTGAGCCACATGCAAGTTCGGATCCAGATAACGGGCATTATAAGGGCAAGCTTCAATACAATACCCGCAGCCGATACAGCGGTCTTCGTGAACCAGAACCACTCCGTCCTCTCGCTTATAGCTGGCACCTACCGGGCAAACCTCAACACAAGGCGGTTCCTCACAGTGATTGCAAAGTGTCGGCAGAAAAAATCGCTTCACGTCAGGATAGGTTCCCCGCTCAGCGATATTGACTCGGGCCCGGAAATCGTCAAAGGGCACATTGTTTTCCACCTTGCACGTCACCTGACAGGACATGCAACCGACGCAGCGCCGCAGATCGATCACCATGCCATAGCGTTTCTTCTTGTTCTCACCCATCTAGAATACCCCCTTTGTTGTTCCAAACCATCTTGCAGTCCTCCCTTCACATGATTGCTTTCTTAGGTTCCTTGCCCTGAGCTTGTTTCTTTCACTTAACATCTTATCAAGAAAATTTACCTTGTGAAACTGGTCACATTACTGATTATACGTAAGGGTTTTCCCTAGTTGTCAGCCAGGAAAAACCCTATTGGCAGAGGAAAAACTAAGGCAATCACCTTATCCCCTCAATTCTAATCGATTGCAGAGCAAATAACTATTTTCCGACATATTTAACCCTCAGATTTTTAAAAACCTCTTCTCCATCCAACAGAGGAATACCTTGTGCAGTCTGTGATTCAGCCTCAGCAATTCTTGTATACATCAACAAGAGCAAGCTGATGCTCATAGGTTTCTCTAGCATAATTATGCGCAAACCACAAAGTTAAGATTCCTCTCCTATAAATGATGGCTTAATGCCTTGGAGCCCAAAGCATAACGGCTACCCCCATTAAGCAGATCGCCGCACCGATCCAATCATAACGATCGGGCATTTTCTTGTCGATGCCCCACCCCCATAAGACGGCCATAACGACAAAAACACCCCCATAGGCAGCGTAAACCCGGCCAAAGCTGGGAAACTTCTGCAGGGTTGGAATGATGCCGTAGAGCATAAGAATCAGAGCACCGACAAAACCGAGCCAAAACGGTTTATTTTCCCTCAACCATAACCAAACAAGATACCCACCACCGATTTCCGCCAGACCGGCAAGAAAAAATAAAACAACGGCTTGTCCCACGACTGAACCTCCTCCTTGAAACATGTTGATCAAAGTAGGTTAGCGTCTGCTCCTTTCTGCTACGGATCAATCAATTTATGGCTGATAGCGTAGCGTGTGAGTTCCACACGGCCGTGGGCCCCGGTTTTTTCCTGAATTTTAGCGCGGTGAAATTCCACGGTTTTGGGGCTGATATGCAGCACCTCGGCAATCTCTTTGATAGTCTTTCCCTGAGCAGTTAAAACCAGGATTTCGACTTCCCGATCCGACAAACTCTGTGCGGTCTTTCCTTCTTGCCAAGCCTCCATCAAGACTTGGGTCACGGTGGCATCCATGTATTTACGTCCACTAAATATCGTGCGAATCGCGGCCACGAGTTCATCCGCAGCCGCGCTTTTGAGCAGATAACCAGAAACTCCAAGCTTGGTCGCTCTCAGCACATACTCCTTATTATCGTATTGACTCACCACCAAAATCCTGATCGTCGGCAGATCCTGCCGCAGCAGCCTGGCCACGGACAGACCATCCAGCTCCGGCATGGATAAGTCCAGAATGACCACATCCGGCTGAACCTGCAAACAGAGTTCCAGGGCCGATTTGCCATCGGAGGTTTCGCCAACCACCACCATGTCGGCTTCGTTTTGTAAAAGCATCTTCACCCCCGCCCGAAACAAGGTATGATCATCAATGAGTAAAACTTTAATGCTGGACATTGCTGTTCTCCTTCTCTGAGATTGGAATCAAGGCTGTAACCAGCGTCCCTTGACCGGGTCTGGCGTCAATCTCTACCTCTCCCCCGACCAAAGCGGCCCTTTCCATCATCCCCACTAGCCCAAGCGGTCTCTTTCCCGCCTGACTCAAACTGCTTTTCTCATCCCAGTCAAAACCGCGTCCGTTATCGCGAATGCGAAGCCAAACAGTATCCGGCCGGATTGAAAACGCTATGCCAAGCAATGTTGCCTCAGAATACTTGGCAGCATTCGTAATCGCCTCTTGACCAATGCGAAACAGAATGGTTTCAATCTCCGGACTAATCCTCCCTGCCGACTCCTCTCCCTCGACCACAATTTCTACCGACTGCTTCCAGTCCCTGCTCTCCGCCAGCCAGCGCAGCGCAGGCAGCAACCCTAAATCGTCCAAAAGCATCGGGCGTAAATCGTAAACAATGTTATGCAGTTCCTTCATAATGCGGACGACCTCGTCCTTGGACTCTTCCAACAAATGTTCGGATTGTAAGGGCTCCCGTTTTATCAATCCGGCCGAGGCTTTTAGGCGCATGGCCAAAGCCGCCAGTGACTGGCTGGTTTCATCATGAAGTTCGCGCGCAATACGCGTACGTTCATCCTCCTGGGCTCGAATGACCTTCTCCAACAATTGGCTGACCTTCTCTTCCCTGGTCTTAACTTCCTGCCAGAGTGTACTGTTTTCGATAATCGTACCTAACTGCCCGCCGATCGTCTGCAAGATCGCTAGATCCGGCTGCGGGAGAGCAGCTTCGCTGACGAGATACATGCCTCCCAAAATCCGCCCCTTGGCAAACACCGGCGTCCCTGTCACCTGAAAGATTCTGCCGTTGAGACTGAGAGGCATCTGGGACAGGCATTGTCCCCTTTCCAGGTTGGCTTGGTCACACCGGCAAAGCTCACACTCTGCGCAGGGAACTTGGCTGACCTCGATCCCTGCCGTAATAACTCTCGGTAGGTCCAGACTGCCGATTTCCACAACATGAAGCCATCCACCCGAGAGATTCATGCTGGTTACAATCTTAAGCATAGCGCCAGCCAGGATATCTTGCAATTCCTGCTCCAAGCGCACGGTTTCAGTCACAACATTCAAGGTGGAAAGTTCACGGTTTTTAATCCGCTGTTCCTCTTCAGCCACCCGCAGTTGCAGCAGGTTATCGCGAAGGATGTCCACCATGCGGTTAAAGCTTTCTCCCAATTCGGCGACTTCATTTCTGCCGTTAATGACAACTCTGTCCTCCAGCTGCCCGGAAGCGATTTTCCTGGAGGCAGCCGTTAAACGCTCAATCGGACGTGATAGGTATTTGCCTAGCCACCCCGCAGCCATGGTGGCCACGGCTACGCCTAAGGCTGTCAAACCGAGAATCGCCTTAAATACCTTGCTAAACGCTGCCTTAATATAATTCTCGGAAAAACCAATATGTACCTCAGCCGGCAGCCCATCGACCATGTACACCCCCACGTCCTCCACTTTCCCTTGCTCAGAGAGATACGACTTCAAAGTATATCCCTGTCCGGGCGACATCCGGTTCAGCGCCACCAATTCCGGAGAAATGCTGTCGGGAAAGGTATGCAGCACCCGTCCGTCCGGCAAAATCAGAAAAACATACACTAACTGCCGGTCTTCCTTAAGATCCTCCATACTCCTCTGAACGGTTAAATAGTTTCCGTTCAGAACCGGATTGGCCAGGTTGTTCGCCACCACTTTAGTCAGGGAGAGTTCTTTATCCTGAACAGAAGCACGTAAATTTACGGTTACGACATAATTGATCAGCAGAATGGTTAGAATGCCCATCGTCACGACAATGCCCACGGTAAGAATGGAAATCTTCGTACTGAGCTTCATGTCCCGCTCCCCGTAGGCAATAGCCCTAATTTCTGTGCCCAAATCCTGACCCCCGCAAAGGCATTGTCATCCGTAGGGACAAACCCTAGGGGCATCTCTGTCTGCTCCCAATGGTACAGCAAATCTTTGTCTTTGCCCAGTGGCTGAAATTCTAACAGTGCCTGTTGAATTTTTTTCACGGCAGCCTGAGGCATTGCTGCTGAAACAGAAATGGTGCTGCTGGGAAACTCCTCCGATTGGGCAATGATGCGCACCAGTCCTTTACTCGCTAGTTCTCGGCCCAAGGTATCCTGAATCCCTCCGGCGGCATAGCGCCCACTCATCACAGCGTTCGCCGTTTCAAAATGCGAACCTGTAAAAGTATATCCTGCTAGGTCAGCGAGGTTAATGCCGGCCCTTTTCAGCATAATCAGGGGAATAAGATGTCCTTGGGTGGAGGTATCGGCCCCGAAGGCAAAGGTCTTGCCCTTTAGATCGGTTAAAGAGCGAATAGCATTGCCAGGAGCCGTAATAATTAAAGCTTGATACTCAGCCTTTCCCTGATCCGTAACTCCCCGGGCGATGGCTTTAACCCCGTATTTAAAATAAGAATGGAG
>JAJZPA010000119.1 GCA_021811425.1 Bacillota bacterium
TCCGATCTACAGCAGCGTCGCTAGAAACATCCCATTCAGGTACACTGCGAGCATCCCATGTGGCCATTTTATCCCGTAAAGGAAGAGCACTGCGAGCGTCACTAAGGTCATAAGCATGATTCCCACAGCCATGAAAGACCCTCCTCACTTCTTGCTAATATTCTTCAGATCATCGATCCGGACAGCCCTGCTGGCCAAGAGCAGGAGCGCGTAAACCACTGCGGCAAGCATGATCGTCCCTGCCAGTGTTAGCGCCCCCTTGATAGGGTAACGCGAGCGCCAAAGCCAAAGCGCAGCCAGCATCATGAGGGCAGAAAGGAGCACTTTAAAGTTCACGGCCCAATCAAGGTGAAACCCAAGGGCGCGCCGGGCCCAAAGAAAAACCATCCCGGCGAGAAATAGAAAGGAAATGAGCATCCCAATGGCCGCTCCCTGATTCCCAAGTGTGGGTATCAAGGCGAGGTTTAAGCCAACATTGAGAATCCCCGCTAGGGCGAAAAGCCCTGTCAAGCGGATGTTCTTCTGTAATAGCAGGGTGCCATACAAGTTGATCTGGTAAAGGCCATAAAACAGATTTGCGAGCGCCAGCCAGAAAATAACTTCAACGCCTCCGGAAAATTCCTTGGCCGAAAGGAGCCCCACTATGGGCTCTGCCAAGAAGGAGAGGCCCAACGCCCCCGGTATCGCTAAGATCAAGTACCACTGGTTCGCCAAGGCCACCATAGCGGCGACCTTATCTTTCCGCCCTTCTTCCCAGAGCTTCGAGATCACGGGGAAGAGCACAAAACTGATGGGCATGAAAAAGAGGGTCATGACATTGGCTATGGTGAACCCTGCCGCATAGACGCCGACTTCAGCGAGGCCCCGGTAATGGGTCAGAAAATAACGGCCACTCGAATTAACGAGCCAGAGGAATAAACTATTGGGAACCAAAGGCAAACCATATTTTAAGTATTTGCCAATACCCTTAAAGGAAATCCCGCTAAACCCCAACTGCCGGTAAATAAACAGCAAGAACGCCAAGGCAAACATGGCCTGCCCGGCCATTAGACCTTCTAGCATGAGCGCAACCGAATGGTAACGCAGGGGGATAAATACCATGACAAAGGCAGCTGTCAAGCCATTGGCGGCGTCAAGTACGGCATAGGTGCGCATCCGTCCAGTCACGCGGAAAAAGGAAATGGCGTAATTATAAATGCCCTGAATCAAAACCCAGATAAAAGCGAGAACCGAATAGGTTGCCAGGTCTGGCTTCGAAAACATGAGGCTGCCGAGAAACCTGCTCCCGACCGCTGCGATGGCGAGGAAACCGAGAGCGATGGCTGCTAGGAAAACTCCCATCGAATAAAAATCCCGCACCCGCTTTTCATCCGCAAACCCTGTTGCGAAATAGCGGATCACCGCAGTATCCAATCCCATGCCCACCAGGGGAACCACAAAACTCAAGGTGGTCGCAATCTGAGCCCAAACACCGTACCATTCCGGGCTCAGCCCCTCTGTCAGAGCCGGAAGCGTGAGCAGGGGAGTCAGCCCTAGGACAATACGGGAGAGAGCTATCCACAATACGCTCGAAAGCATCCTTAAATAATCCCCTTATATACAAATACCACTACCGAAAGGCCGACCCATTTCGAGGTCCGAATTCCGATGCACGATGTCCGATGCATGCGTTTCCACTCGGCCGATGGCCTTTTGGTCAAACGGAGCGCCGTGACTAAGGAGTATGGGAGGTTCTCAACGGTATACCTCTTTGATGGCTCCTGCGATCTGCTCCTGTTGTTCCCTGGTCAATTCAGGATAACAGGGGATGGCAAGGGCTTCATGGCAGGCTTTTTCCGCCACCGGAAAATCCCCTGCCTGATAGCCGAGGTAACGGAAGGCCTTTTGCAGGTGCAGAGGTACGGGATAATAAATGGCACTGGCAATTCCCACTGAGGCGAGCTTATCCATGATATCCTGACGGCGCTCCGATCGGAGGACATAGAGATGATAGACCGGTTTTGCCTGGGGATCCCGTCCCGGAAGTGTCAAAGGAAGACCTTGAAGCAGCTGGTCGTACACAGCCGCTTTCTCGCGGCGAGCCTCGTTCCAGGTATCCAGATATTTGAACTTAACCCGGAGGATTGCGGCCTGGATTTCATCCAGGCGGCTATTATAGCCAATCTGATCATGATAGTACTTGGTTTGGCAGCCGTGGAAGCGCAGCATCCTGAGTTCAGCCGCCAGATGCTCATCCTGGGTTACAACCATTCCACCATCCCCATAACCGCCGAGGTTCTTCGTGGGGAAAAAACTAAATGTCCCGGCATGGCCGACCGAGCCGGCCTTGTGCCCCCGATATTCCGCTCCGATGGCCTGTGCCGCATCTTCAATAACCTTGAGGTCGTAGCGGGCCGCAATTTCCAGCACCCGTTCCACATCAACCATCTGGCCAAAGATATGCACCGGAATGATGGCCCGGGTTTTGGGTGTGATTCTCTTTTCCAATTGGTTCAGATCCAGGTTGAGGGTTACGGGATCCACATCCACGAACACCGGGGTGGCTCCTACCTGGGCAATGGTCTCCGCTGAGGCAAAGAAAGTGAACGGAGAAGTGATAACCTCATCCCCGGGACCTATGCCTAAGGATTTTAGGGCGAGCACCAAAGCATCTGTGCCGTTGCCCACGGCCACAGCTTCCCCAACCCCGCAGTAGCGGGCTATCTCCTGCTCCAGCGTTTTCATCTCCGGTCCGAAAATGAACTTCGCTGAATCCAAAACCTGAAGAATCGCCTGATCCATTTCTTCCTTTAAGGAAAGATATTGGGCTTTCAGATCTAAAAGGGGGATTCCCACTGACATCATCCTTTCTTCAGCATATTTGCCTGGACCTGTTAGGGTAAAAGCTCGTCCTTGGGTACGTCACGAATATCCCTGGCCGGAAAGCCTTTCATGACCCGCCCTTCCGGGGTGTCCTTCGTAACCAAGGCCCCGGCGGCGATGAAGCTTTCCGGAGCGACTTCGACGCCCGGAAGGAGGATCGAGCCCCCGCCGACCCGCGCACCCCGACCAATGTGCGGCCCTTTCACGAGCTTGAAGCGTTTTTCTGTCCGGCCCATGAAGTTGTCATTGGTGGTCGTGACCATGGGAGCGATAAAGACGCGCTCTTCAATCTCCATATAGGCGGTAATGTAAGAGCCGGTTTGGATCTTGGTGAAAGCCCCGATCGTGGTGTCATTTTCTACAGTAACCCCGCTTCCGATCACGGCCCCTTCTCCAAGGCGACAGCGTTCCCGGACGATCGCGCCATCCCCGACGAAAGCCCTGTCGGCATAAGTCGATCCCGCATAGAGAACGGCCGAACAGCCGACTGTGCAGCCGGAGCCCAGCTTCAGCGCCGGGAGATCTGCCTGCACCTTTACGGTGCTCGTCGCAGCCGGACGCGGCCTGCGGCCGATGGACGAACTGCTGCCGACGAAACAACCCTCGCCGAGTTCGGTTTCTGCGTAGACCGTGGTATGATCCCCGAGCTGCACCCGAGCACCCATGCTTGCGCCCGCATGGATGGTAACATAGCGCCCCAGCTGGCAGCCGTCTCCCAAGACGGCCCCCGCTTCCAGAACACATCCCGCTCCCAGCACGACCCCCTCACCCACAACCACCCCTGCGCCGATCACACAAAACGGCCCCAATACCGCACTCTCGGGAATCACCGCACTTGGGTCAATGAAGGAGTGGGTGCGGGCGTTAGCCTCGGATTGAGAATTATATGAGGTGTTTGACATCATATTTTCACCATCCAAATCTCTAAAATGGGGTCAGAACTCTACTCTGAAGCTCTCCGGGGTAGGGATGCTCAGTGGCACCTGCTTCACCCCGGGCGTGTCCAGGCCAAACTGGCTTCCCTGCTCGGTTGGGGGGCGGGATGCCGCCAAATTCGCCGTCCTGGCTCAGTTGGCAGCGGCACACATCGTGTGTGCCGTCCCGAAGGAAGGTGAGTCCTCGCAGTGTCAGAGTTTGGCAGCTGTCCACTTTAGGGGTTCAGCAGGTTAGCCTCTGAGCATCCCTGAGTTCAAGCTCATGGTTCGCGGACTTGAACACGGCTACGAAGGCTAGCTAGGACATGTTCTCCAAAAAAGCAATGATCCGCGAGCAAAATCGTGGTTCGTAGTTCGATGTTCGTGGTTCGAATGCCGCAGCTAAACTTCAAAGCGTTGCTCGAAAATTTCTCCACAGCAGGGAATGCGCCGCGAGCACCTAAGCGAACCCTAAAGCGAGCAGGAAGCAAACTCTGCGATAGGCTCATACCTTAAACTGTGGGGCGGCGCTCAGGACGAGCGCCGTTGCCAACTGAGCCAAGGTAAAGAGTTCTCGAAATCTACGATTTCGCCAGAACACTTATCCTCGCAGTGGAATGGCGAATTTGGCAATTTACCCCACCGACCCATAACCGAGCTTAGCGCAGTCAGTTTGGTCTGCAACGACGGAACAGGACGTTCCTAGTGCCGCATCCGCCCGGATGGCGATCAGATGCGGCTCGCCATGGGTGAGCGTGGTGCCGTGGTGCATTCCCACCCCAGACATCCCTGCCCCGACCGTTACTCCCGAAGCGGCAATACCACAGGCATCCCCGTCTCTTGGCACTTGTAAATCGAGAGGATGATTTCGAGGGCTTTCCGGCCTTCTTCGCCGGGAACGGCCGCTGGGCGATCCTCCCGGATAGCCTGAATCATGTCGAGGATAATCTCGCGATGTCCGAAACCGTAAACGTTCGGCGGATCATTTTCTTGACCGGCAAAGATCTCAGCCTTCTCTTGCTCACTATCCTGGAACTCCCAGGTCTCAATCCGGTTGACTGCAATCCCGCCCACCATGACCGAACCGGTTTCTCCGAACACGTTCAAGGTCTCTTCGATATTCTTAGGGTAAATGGTCGATGCGGCTTCAATGATGCCGAGCGCTCCATTCTTAAACTTGAGCACGGCCACACCGATATCTTCCATCTCTATTTTGCGCAGCATCGTCGTCGTATAGCCAAAAACAGACTCCACCGGGCCAAACATCCACTGCAAGAGGTCAATGTTGTGGATGGACTGATTCATCAGCACCCCGCCATCCTGCAGTTTCGTCCCCCGCCAAGGAGCCTGTGCATAGTAGTTATCATCCCGGTTCCAGCGCACTGTAGCCTGGCCGTGGGTGAGTTTACCGAAGCGCCCATCATTAAGCGCGGTACGCATCAGCTTAATGGACTTGTTGAAACGGTTTTGGTGGATGACCGCGAGTTTGACTCCGGCTTCCCGACAGGCCGCGATCAGTTCATCCGCACTCTTTAACGTCATCGCCATCGGCTTTTCCACCATGACGTGCTTGCCCGCTTTGGCGGCCGCAATCCCGATCGGGGCGTGCAAATCGCTGGGAGTTGCTACGGTGATGACATCGATCTCCGGATTCTTCAGCATCTCCATATAATCCACATAGGGCTTCGCCCCATATTTCCCGGCAAAGGCCTGTGCCCGTTCAGGGACAAGATCACACACCCCGACGAGCTCTGCTTCCGGCAGGGCCACAATCGACTCCGCATGCTTCTGCGCAATCCGCCCGCAACCGATAATTCCAAACTTCAGCGCTCTCTTTTCCAACGCGATTCCTCCCTTTTATTCACTCGTGAGACTCCCACTTGTAGAAGTGGGAGTGGTGCCCCAAATGCTTGATCTGCACTTCGAACATAAGCTGTAGCAATTCTCCAGAGCAGGGAATGCGCCGCGAGCACCTAAGCGAACCCTAAAGCGAGCAGGAACCAAACTTTACGCAGGCGAGAACTATTCTTAGAGGGGCTCCGCACACGATGTGCGGAGCTGCCGACTGAGCCAAGGTAAAGAGTTCTCGAAATCTACGATTTCGCCAGAACACTTATCCTCGCAGTGGAATGGCGAATTTGGCAATTTACCCCACCAACCCATAACCGAGCCTAGCGCAGTCAGTTTGGTCTGCAACGACGGAACAGGACGTTCCTAGTGCCGCATCCGCCCGGATGGCGATCAGATGCGGCTCGCCCTGGGTGAGCATGGTGCCGTGGTGCATTCCCAACCCCAGACATCCCAGCCAACCCCCAGCAAGCGATCAGATCTTCGCGATCTTCTCCCGATTCTGCTCCACGCTCTTCGTAGCATTCCGCGTATCCACGACGACAGAGGCAAGCTCCACCACCCGCTCATAATCGATCACACTGTGATCCGTCAGGATCAGGACGCAATCGGACTGAGCCAGTGCCTCATCGGTGAGGGGCACGCTTTCCAGACGCACGGTGCTGCCACCGTGGGGTTCGATCACTGGAATGAAAGGGTCATGGTAAGTGAGGTTGGCCCCCTCTTGACGCAGAAGCTCCATGATCTTTAAGGCTGGAGACTCGCGGACATCATCAATATCTTTCTTATAAGCCACGCCAAGGATCAAAACTTTGGCATCTTTTAGGCTCTTGTTTTCAGCATTAAGGGCTCGGACCACTCGGTTTACGACATAGTAAGAAACCTCAACATTGATTTCTCCAGCGAGTTCGATAAAGCGGGTGTGAAAATCATACTCCCGCGCTTTCCAAGTTAAATAAAAAGGATCAATAGGGATGCAGTGTCCGCCCACACCAGGACCGGGGTAAAAGGTCTGAATACCAAACGGCTTGGTTCCGGCTGCTTCGACAACTTCCCAGATGTCCAACCCCATGCGGTCGCACAGGAGCATGAGTTCATTGACTAAGGCAATGTTCACCGCCCGGTACGTATTTTCGAAGACCTTCGTTAATTCGGCCGCAGCCGGGGAAGAAACGGGCACGACGTTAACGATCGTTTGGGCATAAAGGGTATAGGCAATCTCCAGGCAGACCGGGGTCATTCCGCCGACCACTTTGGAAGTATTCTTGGTGCTGAAGCGTTTGTTGCCTGGATCGACGCGCTCTGGTGAGAAGGCGAGGAAGAAGTCCTTTCCGACTTGCAAACCCGTCGCTTCCAGGAGGGGCAGGATCACTTCCTGCGTCGTCCCTGGGTAAGTGGTGCTCTCCAGCGTAATCAGCTGACCCGGCCGTAGGTAACGGGCGATCTCCCGCGCTGAAGCCTCGATGTAGGAAATGTCAGGATCTCGGGTAATGGTCAGAGGGGTAGGCACACAGATGATGATGACATCGCACTCCGGCAAACGGGAGAAATCGGTCGTCGCCTTGAGCACACCTTTCTGCACCAGATCCTGAAGTTCTATATCTTTGACATCGCCGATGTAGTTGTCTCCGGCATTTACTCTATCCACACGCTTGTCGTTGATATCAAAACCGACCACCGGAAAACCTACCTTCCCTTTTTCAACGGCAAGCGGCAGGCCGACATACCCTAGCCCAATCACGCCGACTCGGGCTGTGTGCTTTTCTATTTTCTCCTTTAAGACTGTTGCCAACGTATCCTCGGTCGTAATGACCTGTTTGACCGTAATCATACTGTGTTTCTCCCTTCAATTTTTGAACTAGCGAGCCCCTTCCCCTTCAAAAGCCTGGGGAACCGGTTTGGGGGCCGAGCGGCGAAAAGTTGGTACAACGGTCTGCAGAGCCCCAACCACCTCTTCCCGACTCAGGTAGGAACCCCGTTCTTTAATCAAATGTACGAGGTCTTCAATCTTTTCTACGTCAATCATATTAGGTTTAGCGACGAAAATCCGCTTGTGTTTGGTAGCCGATGTCCCTTCTTCAGCCGTTAAAAGCTCTTCATAAAGCTTTTCTCCCGGCCGCATTCCTGTAAATTTAATAGGAATATCAACATCCGGTTCGAAGCCCGAAAGCCGAATCAAATCGCGCGCCAAGTCAAGGATCTTGACCGGCTTGCCCATATCGAGAATGAATATCTCCCCACCCTTGGCCATGGCACCAGCCTGGATCACGAGCTGAGCGGCCTCAGGAATGGTCATGAAATAACGTACCATTTCGGGATGGGTGACCGTAACCGGCCCACCTTTGGCGATCTGGCGTTTAAAGGTTGGGATCACGCTCCCCCGGCTGCCGAGGACGTTGCCGAAGCGCACGGCCACAAAGCGGGTCTGAGAATGCTTGTCCATGCTTTGGATGATCATCTCGGCCACTCGTTTGGTGGTACCCATGACGCTCGTCGGGTTGACCGCTTTATCCGTAGAGATGAGGACAAAGGTTTTGACCCTGGCCATGTCTGCGGCTTCCGCTAAATTGCGGGAACCGAGAATGTTATTTTTCAAGGCTTCTTCGGGGTTGCGCTCCATTAAGGGGACGTGCTTATGGGCTGCGGCATGGTACACCACGCCAGGCCGATACTTTTGGAAGACAATCTGAACTTTTTCCCGATCTTTGATATCAAGAATCTCAGTGGCAATCTCCAAGCCAGGGAAATCAGCACGCATTTCCTGTTCAATATCAAAGATGCTGTTTTCCCCATGCCCCAGGATAACAAGTTTGGTAGGATTGAACTTGGCCACTTGGCGGCAAATTTCAGAGCCGATCGAGCCTCCGCCTCCCGTAACCAGGATCACTTCACCTGTCAAATACTCGGCCACCTCTTCTAAATCCACCGTTACTGGCTCCCGCCCGAGAAGGTCTTCCACTTGAACCTGACGAATCGGGGAGGTGGCGAGCTTGCCGCTCAACATATCGTAGACACCGGGCATGATCTTCAACTCGACCCCTGTTTTTTCGCTGATCTGCACGACTTCGCGCACAGACTCTCCGGAAGCGGAAGGCATGGCAATGATAATTTCGTCCACATTATGATTTTTGACCACCCGAGGAATGTCCTTACGCGTGCCGAGCACGGGAATTCCCATAAGCTGAACCTTTTGTTTTGTGGGCGCATCGTCAATAAACCCAATCGGACGGCCTTCCCGGAAATTGCGGTTTTTCAGTTCTCTGGCCGCCATGACGCCTGCATCCCCAGCGCCAACAATCAAAACTTGTTGCTGGGAACCTGGTACATGAGGTGTAAAAATATTCTCTTGCAGAATGCGCCAGATAAAGCGTGAGCCTCCGATGAGAAAAACAGTGGTAAACCAAAGAAGCGCCGCCGCCGAGTGGGGAATCCGCCAGGGTGCCAGGAAAAAAACTGCGGTAATTGTCGCACTCGTGCTTACCGTCACGGCAAAGAGAATAGAAACCAGCTCTCCAGTGCTCGCGTACTGCCACAGCCGGTGATACAGACCAAAAACATAGAAAACCGCCAAAGACAAGAATGTGGCGGCCCATGCGGTGTGATAGTAAGTAAGGAAGTATTCGTGCGGTATGTTTCCTTCGAAACGGATATAAAAACTCAAAAAAGCACTGAGATTGACAAGCAATGCGTCAATCAGCATCAAAACGAGCGTTCTTTTACGCAATAACATAGTATCCCTTCCCCGATATCAGAAGTCAGAAAGCAAAAGCCTTTCAAAAAATCACCGTCTTACAGTTTACTACAGTTTGTGCTCTTTTACAACATGGCATGCAGTCTTCAAACAGTCTCCGGGAAAATCACAGGGACGGTTCTCCTGCTTCTTCACACGAATAGGTCCCCGAATTTTCTTCGAAAAGATTCGCCTTCGGGTGGTGGTTTTCTACCTTTGCTTACAAGATA
>JAJZPA010000120.1 GCA_021811425.1 Bacillota bacterium
CCTCTGGCCTCTGGCCTCCGACCTCTGACTTCTGACCTCTGACTTCCCACCTCCGACTTCTATTAAAAGACCGCCTGCTCCCGATACTCTCCAAAGACTTGCTTAAAGACGGCAATGATCTCCCCTTCCGTCGCATAAGCATGCACCGCATTCATGATTTTAGGCATCAAGTTGTCCGCCCCCAACGCGGCCTGTTCGAGTTCGGCTAAGGTTCTCTGCACGAGAAGGTTGTCTCGCGTTTGCCGGAGGGCCTGAACGCGCCGCACTTGCCCGCGTTCAATCTCAGGATCAATTTTTAAGAGGTCGATATCTGGTTTTGCCTCCGTAATGAATTCATTGACGCCAACAATGATCCGCTCTTTCTGTTCGATCTCCTGTTGGTAACGGTAAGCCGCATCGGCGATCTCCTGCTGAAAGAAATTCTGACCAATTGCGGACAGAACTCCCCCCAGTTCTTCGATGCGACGGAAATACTCCTCCGCCCCCTCTTCCATCTGGTTCGTCAGAGCTTCGATAAAATATGATCCGGCCAAGGGGTCAATCGTATTGACCACCCCTGTCTCATAGGCCAAAATTTGCTGGGTACGTAGGGCAATCTGCACTGCCTTCTCGGTCGGTAAAGCCAAGACTTCATCCATCGAATTGGTATGAAGCGACTGCGTCCCTCCCAACACAGCGGCCAAGCCCTCATAAGCAGTCCGCACAATATTATTCTCTGGCTGCTGAGCCGTCAGCGAACAGCCTGCTGTCTGGGTATGGAAACGTAAAAGCAGGCTTTCTTGCTTTCTCGCCCCGTACTTTTCTTGCATCCGCCGAGCCCAAATCCGACGTGCCGCCCGGTACTTGGCAATCTCTTCGAAAATATCCATGTGGGAATTGAAGAAAAAAGATAGTCTTGGAGCAAAATCATCGACATCAAGACCGGCTTTAATCCCGGCTTCCACATAAGCAAAACCATCAGCCAAGGTGAATGCCAGTTCCTGCAATGCGGTCGCCCCCGCTTCCCGAATGTGGTAACCGCTGATCGATACGGTATTCCATTTAGGAACTTGTTCACGCGCAAACTTGAATATGTCGGTAATCAGGCGCATCGAGGGTTCAGGCGGGAAAATCCAGGATTTTTGGGCAATATATTCTTTCAAGATATCATTTTGGATTGTGCCCGTGAGTTTGTGGGAAGGGATCCCTTTTTTTTCGGCAGCTGCGATATACATCGCCCAGATCACGGCGGCTGGGGCATTGATCGTCATCGATGTACTGACTTGATCTAGAGGAATATCCTGAAAAAGCACTTCCATATCTGCAAGGGAATCGATGGCAACCCCAACCCGCCCCACTTCACCATAAGCGCGCGGGTGATCCGAATCATACCCCATGATCGTCGCCATATCGAAAGCCACGCTCAACCCCGTCTGGCCTTGACTGAGAAGAAATTTATAACGTTCATTGGATTCCCGAGCTGAGCCAAAGCCCGCGAACTGGCGCATCGTCCAGAGGCGCCCTCTATACATGTTTGGCCGAATGCCTCGTGTATAAGGGTACTCTCCCGGATACCCCAAATCTTTCTCATAATCAAACCCTTTGGCACCGTCTGGGGAATATAAGGGCTCGATTGCTACGCTTGACACAGTCATAAAAGGCCCTTTTCTTTCTCGCAGGGAGCGATACGCTTCCTGCCATGCCGCAAAACCCATTATGTGTTACCTCCTTCACGCTTATGCCCACTCATCTTTTGCCAAACCTTGTCGGCCAGTTGATAGGGATCTTGATGCCCCTCTGTCAGCCACTCCGTCGGAAGCGCTGGCCAAAGAGAATCAAACGCTTCCTTCAATCTATCCTCTAGGTGCTGCCACACTTCCCTCTGGAGCTGTTCCTGACGGCGAATTATCAGCGTCCCGCTTTCGCTAAGGAACGCCTGCTGGCGTGCAATTTCATCGATCAGTTCGTGAAGTCCCTTGTTCTCCAGCACACTGGTTAAAATAACCGGAGGCCGCCAAGCCCTCCCTCCCTGGCCGTTCATATCGAGCATCATTTCGATATCGTTTTTCATCCGCTCTGCTCCCGGCATATCTGCTTTATTGACAACAAAGATATCCGCTACTTCCATAATCCCGGCTTTAATCGCTTGAATGCCATCCCCTGTTCCAGGATTGAGTACCACGACCACGGTATCGGCGAGCCGCATAATCTCTATTTCAGATTGGCCGACGCCCACGGTCTCTAGCAAAAGTCGCGGGTAGCCGCCCGCTTCCATAATGCGCAGGACATCCGCAGTTGAACGGGCTACTCCTCCGAGATGCCCACGGGTTCCCATACTGCGGATGAATACATCCCGATCCGTCCCATGCGCCTGCATGCGGATGCGATCCCCAAGGATGGCTCCGCCACTATAAGGGCTGCTCGGATCGACTGCCACGATCCCTACTCTTTCCTCCGATTGCCGGTAAACCCGTGTCAATGCTTCGACTAAGGAACTCTTCCCTACTCCGGGCGGCCCGGTGATGCCAATAACCAAGCTCTGACCACTCTGAGCGCGCACCGTGCGCATGATCTCAGATTGTTCCTGATTGTCTTCCACCCAGGAAATCAGTCTAGCCACTGCTCGGCGATCATGAAGCAACAACTTTCCCAGCCATTGATTTACGGATAACGTCAAAATTCCATCCCTGCCTTTGCTTGGGCTCCGCGCATATACGCATGCCGCCGTTCGTTCATGACGGTGACCGTATCTGCCAGCTGAATCAGCTTTTCCGGCGCATAGCGTCCTGTGAGTACCACATCCGTTGTACTCGGGCGATGTGCGAGAAGATTCTGCACTTCTTCAACGCTCAAGAGGCCATAGGCGCAAGCCACTAAAATTTCATCCAGTACGATTAAATTGAATGCTGCCTTGTTAAACCATGTTTCAGCAAATTGAAGCCCTGCTTCCGCCAAAGCAATGTCCAGCGGATCCGGTGCCGTCGGATTGACAAATGAATCCCGCCCACACTGCACCAGTTCGAATCCTGGCAGTCTAGAGGCCATTCGAACTTCCCCATAGTCTGAACTTCCTTTCATAAATTGGAGAAAACCAACTTTGAGCCCATGTCCAAGAGCCCTCAGGCTGAGGCCCAAAGCCGCGGTGGTTTTTCCTTTGCCATTGCCCGTATAAATGAGGAGTAACCCGGGCATTTTCTCACCTCATCGTATCAGAAAATTCTTGATTGCATTTATTCATTATACTTCTTCACAATACTTCTTCACAAGATATCCTGAAAGAAATTCCTTTCCTTTTTAATTCACAAGGCTTAGAATAATCATATAGGGAACGCTGACAAGGAGGGATCAATATGTGCGTCGAAAAAACACCTTGGGAACAAGTGATTGACTTTCATGGGCACACCTGCCCAGACATAGCGGTCGGTTTTCGGGTCGCGCAAATCGCCCAGAGAGAACTCGGGATTCGCCCAGCATTGGATGCCGAGCTTATCGTCAGAGCGGAAACTTATTCCTGTGCCCTTGATGCCTTTCAGGTCTTGAACAAGGCCACACTGGGACGGGGAACGCTTCAGATTGAAGAAAAGGGTAAACACGTTTATAGCTTCCACTACACCGGAACCGAGAATAGCCTGCGCATAGCGGTAAAGGGAGAAATTCTTGGACACATCACTCCCCCGGAAAGCTTTACGAGTCCTCGACAAAAACAAAATTGGTCTTTAGAAAATATCCAATATGTCCTGGGAAGTTCCGAAGCGGACTTCTGCACGCTTCAGAAGGGCATCGGCTCAACTACTAAGCCTTCCTATCCCAGCCACTGGGCTACTTGCAGCATCTGCGGCGAAGCCGTGAGCCGCGATTTTGCCCAAGTTAAAGACGGCAAAGTCATCTGCTCAACGTGCGTTGGCTAACTTGCCTATCGTTCGTTCGTTTGATATCAAGCGGTCGCATACGCCCCCACTTGACAATAGGCTCCGTCGAGGATTCCCTCTCCGGAGCCTATTTTGTTGTGTGCCTCGTGCCTTGTGCTTCGAGAACCTCGATTATCTAAAGTATTCGACGCCCCCTTCGAAAATGGGCTGATATTTGTTTCCGGGAATGTTTATAGCCACACAGCTTCCCGTCCTCTCAGAATGTCCCATCTTGCCGAGAATCCGCCCGTCCGGGCTCGTGATCCCTTCAATGGCTTCAAACGAGCCATTGGGGGTGTGTCCTACATTCCCGCTCGGCTTGCCCTCCAAGTCCACATACTGAGTTGCAACCTGGCCATTCTGGATCAGCGTTTGAATCACCTGCTCCGGAGCGACAAAGCGGCCTTCGCCGTGCGACAAGGCAACCGCATGCACTTCTCCCAGTTCCATCTTGCTAAACCATGGTGAAAGCACTGAGGAAACCTTCGTCTGAGCCATACAGGAAACATGGCGCCCCAGCGTATTGTATGTTAAGGTTGGGGATTCCTCCGTCATCTCTCTAATCTCGCCAAAGGGAACAAGCCCTAGCTTGATAAGCGCCTGGAAGCCATTACAAATCCCCAGCATCAGCCCATCACGCGTTTTGAGAAGCTCCAGGACCGCATCTTTAATCCAGGGATTACGCAACATCGTGGCAATAAACTTCCCAGAACCGTCGGGTTCATCCCCGGCACTGAACCCCCCAACCAGCATGACGATTTGGCTCTGGCGCACACGCTTGGCCAGTATTTCGATAGATGCCTCTACATCCGCAGGAGTAAGATTACGGATAACCAAGGTATCCACCAAAGCACCTGCCTTCTCAAAGGCTCGGGCAGAATCGTATTCACAGTTGGTTCCGGGAAAGACCGGAATCAGCACCCTCGGCTTAGCGATTTTTAGCACCGGGCGCTGGCTGTTGCGCTTTTGATAGCGGATGTCCTGCGGCTCTTCAATCCCTTCCACCTGGGTGGGAAATACCTTCTCCAACGGTTCGCTCCAAGCTTGCCACGCCTCAGCCAAAGAAATATCCACACCGTTAACCCTGATGACCGCCTCTTGCTGAGTCCTCCCTACACGGATGTATTCCATATCGGCTAAGGCCGTTGAGAGTTCAACATCTTCTCGTATTTCCAGCAGAAGCGACCCATAGGCTGGGCCGAATAAGCTTTCAGCATTCCAAGCCCCCTCTAACACCGCACCGATACGGTTACCGAAAGCCATTTTGCTTAATGCGGCCGCCAGACCTCCAACCCGAATAGTGTAAGTTGCACGCACCCCACCCAGGCGCATCAGCTCATACACTGCCGCAAAGTTTCGCTTCAGTCCAGCAAAATCCGGCATTTCATCTGCATCCCGCTTCAGGGGAATGAGAACAATCTGACTCCCTACTGCTTTAAACTCTTGGGAAATCACTTCCTTGGCCTTAACGGTCGCTACCGCAAAAGCCACCAAGGTTGGAGGCACATGAAGATCCTTAAAGGTTCCCGACATGCTGTCTTTTCCACCGATAGCTGGGATACCCAGTTCTTTCTGAGCATAAAAGGCTCCCAAGAGAGCACTAAACGGCTTACCCCACTTTTCTGGATCTTGCCCCAGCTTTTCAAAATACTCTTGGAGGGTCAGGCGCACCCGACGATAATCTCCTCCTAAAGCCACAACCTTGGTCACTGCCTCCACCACCGCATAAATGGCTCCGTGAAAGGGGCTCCACTTCGCCAGCTGAGGATTATAGCCATACGTCATGAGCGTCGCGGTATTCGTCTCCCCATGGAGGACGGGAAGCTTAGCGGCCATGCCCTCTGCAGGTGTCGCCTGATGCCTGCCGCCGAACGGCATGAGAATGGTTCCCGCCCCAATGCTGGAATCGAAGCGCTCCGCCAGCCCTTTCTGGCTGCAGACATTTAAGTCTCCAAGGTTGGCAAGCCAGGCCTGGATGAGTACTTCCCCGTCCAAAACATCAGCCACATGAAGTGATCGTCCTGCCTTCTTAACCTCGATCGGTAGCCCGTGAAAATAGTCCAGTTCCCGTTGCGGAAGCCTAACCTTCACTTCGGCCCGTTGCTGAATCCCGTTGGTATTGAGAAAATCACGGCTGATGTCCACAATCGCCTTATCCCGCCACAACATGCGCAGACGGTTGGTCTCTTTGGCTTCCGCCACCTGGGTTGCCTCCAGGTTTTCTTCTGAAGCGTGCGCGAAAAATGCTTCCACATGTTCTGGAGCGACTACGACCGCCATCCGTTCCTGTGATTCGGAAATCGCTAATTCCGTTCCATCCAGTCCCTCATATTTCTTCGGGACTCGATCAAGCCAAATATCCAATCCTTCAGTTAATTCCCCAATGGCCACGGAAACACCGCCAGCCCCGAAATCATTGCACCTTTTGATCATCCGGCTGACCTCGGGGTTGCGAAAAAGGCGCTGGATCTTCCGTTCCGTCGGCGGGTTTCCTTTTTGTACTTCGGCTCCACACGTAAACAAGGATTCTTCAGTATGCTCTTTGGAAGAACCTGTCGCCCCACCGCAGCCATCCCGGCCAGTCCGTCCCCCCACTAAAAGGACAATATCTCCTGGTTCTGGGCGCTGTCGCCGGACATTTCCCCGCGGTGCGGCAGCAATGACGGCTCCCACTTCCATACGTTTGGCAATGAACCCCTCATCATAGACTTCAGCCACCTGCCCGGTAGCCAGCCCGATTTGGTTGCCATAGGAACTATACCCTGAAGCCGCCCCAGTGGTGATCTTACGCTGCGGGAGTTTCCCCGTTAGGGTTTTCTCCAGCGGAACACGCGGATCACCGCTGCCCGTCACTCGCATCGCCTGATAGACATAAGTGCGTCCAGATAAGGGATCCCGAATCGCTCCTCCTAAACAAGTAGCCGCCCCGCCAAACGGTTCAATCTCGGTGGGATGATTATGGGTCTCATTTTTAAACATAACGAGCCATTCTTCCGGCCGCTCGTCCACCTCGGCTTCAACCACAATACTGCAGGCATTGATCTCGTCCGATTCATCCAAATCGGCGAGAAGCCCCTGTTGTTTTAACGTTTTCATCCCGAGTGTCGCCAAATCCATGAGGGAAATGTCTTTCTCCTCTAAACGAACACCGTAAACCTTTTCCCTTGCTGCCAGGTATTCCTCAAAAGCATGATGCAGGCTCTCAGAAAAATCCCCTTCGCCTAAGTCTACCTCTTCAATCTTGGTGAGGAATGTCGTATGCCGACAATGATCCGACCAATAGGTGTCGATCACACGAATTTCCGTTAACGTGGGCTCACGGTGTTCCTTTTCCCGGAAATAGGCCTGGCAAAAGCGCAAATCCTCTTCACTCATGGCCAAGCCGTATTCTCCACGAAATGACTCAAGCATAGTCTCTGTCCAGCCCGCAAAATCCTCCAGAACGGCCACATCGGCCGGCGGAATGGTTTCCATATCCAGACTTTCCGGCTTATCCAAAAGCGCCTCCCGCGCTTCCACCGGGTTAATACAATAATCCTTGATTCGTTTAAACTCCGCGTCACTCATCTCGCCGGCCACGACGATCACCTTGGCCGAGGAAATCTGCGGCCGCTCTTTTTGGGTCAACATCTGAATACATTGGGCTGCGGAATCAGCCCGTTGATCATATTGCCCAGGCAAATACTCCATGGCAAAGGCGCGGCTGCCCTCAGGAACATTGGACCATTCATCATAAACAAAATCGACCGGAGGCTCGGAAAAAATCAGGTGCTGAGAATCTTCATACTCACCATCCGTGATTCCCTGCACATCATAGCGATGAATCGAGCGCAGTCCCTTTAGATTCTTAAGCCCAAGATTATCACGTAAATCGTTTAATAACCCTTGAGCTTCAACATCGTAACCCGGCCTTTTTTCGACGAATATCCGTCTCACGCTGTTTGAGTTCATGGTGCCCTCCTGCCGTCACTGGTTCTGTATTATTTATATTTTTATCATAACGGCAGATCCGGACATTGTAAAGATAATGGTATAAATTGTTCGGAAGAGGCGTTTTTACGTCAAGTTGAATTTCGAATTTTGCCTAAAGCTTATCCACTTTCAAAAAGTCCATTGCTAGGAAAGTACCGTTCCTCGACGTACCAAGGTATATTTTATTAGCAAACTTATTAATGATTCCGAATCCATAACCACAGGAAATTTTCGTGGAAAAACCGTTTAAAAAAACCATATTGGGCAGCTTATCCATTTCCATTCCCGGTCCTTTATCCGCGATGGTGACTCGAATACCCTTGTCAATTTTCCGGATCTGCATGATGCCATAGTTGGCATGCTTAATCACATTCGTTGCCGCTTCGGAAATGCAGAGCATTGCGTGATTAATTTTTTCGGGACTGTACTTTTCTTGTTCAAACACTTTATGAATTAATTCCCTGGCAGTATTAATATCACCAGGCTGGACAATTTTCATTTCCGTTAGTACGTTTCCTTCACAGGATATTGGCTTGGATTTAGATTCATTAAGCAAGTTAAATTTCCCTTGAGTTACGGAATAAATAACGTCTTTATACACATTAAAGATTTTGTCTCGTTCTGTTTTGCTCTTCTCCAAGTTCTTCTCCAGCATCCTCTTCTCGTTAAATAACAAGTCACTGGCTTGGTTCATGATTTCTCCAAGAACCTCAAATTCATCGCCTGTTTTAAAATTAAACTTTTCTTGTAAACCCCTGTTCCCCAAACTCCATTCCCTGATACTGAACACTATTTCGTCTAACGGTTTAGTAGATTTCTTGATCGCCCTATAAGTCATCTGAATCATTAATCCCAATCCGAATACAAAGAGAAACAATGCCCATAATCCTATGCCTATTTCCTGTTTGATAATGCTTTCGGCTGTCATATTGACACAGACGATGCCAACGGTTTGTCCATTGTGATCTTTAATTGGTGCGAAGCCAGAAAGAAAAGTGCCCCACTGATCTTTCTCAAAGTCATTGTCCGCTACCGGAGCGTTATTTGCATTTTTTATAACTTTTTGGTCAATTACAGCATAATTGTCACCAATGTGGTGATGGTCTTTGGTATTATCTGCGTCTACAACATATTCCCACTTAGTTACCCCGTTTAATTTTCGTATAGTATAAATATGCTTAATATGAGAATTATCGTCTATAAAAACTTGAAGCAAGCGTTGGATTTTACGGTATTCTACACTATTCTCATCAGGATGTGTTTGTAATCGGTTATGTTCCTGACCATCGATTAACGACGCTGCAGTCGCCGCTAAATTAGTCACTTCAACTTGAAATCTTTCCTTAAATATGTGGTGAAAGATATAATAATACGAACTCAATATGGAGAGAAGAATTAAACTCACGTAAATAGCTATCTTAAAAGTCATTTTTCGTCTAATACTTCCTTGATACCACAGTCTCAATTTTCTTAAGTTGCCCATCTTACCCGCCTCACAAGATGAAAAAATTCCAATTTACTCATTCTTCATCTGAAAAACTTCCTCACCAAATATTTCCGGCAAACCAAGGATTTCAAAAACCTCAAACACAACCGCCGGAATATTCCTGATTGTCGCAGTTACTCCTTCAGAATTCAGTCTTCTCAGGATTTTACTTATTGTGCCTATACCTGTAGAATCGACAAAGGTAACCTTGTCAAAATCCACTTTAACCGCATGAATA
>JAJZPA010000121.1 GCA_021811425.1 Bacillota bacterium
ACTACTCCCGTCTCTTCAGCCAAGACATCATCCCGCGTAGTTCCTTGCCCACCTTTTCAATGGGATGATTTTCCTCGGCCCGCGCCATTGCATTAAATGCCGGGCGGTTAGCTTGGTTTTCCAAAAGCCAGTTCTTGGCGAATTCACCATTTTGAATCTCTGCCAACACTCGTTTCATCTCTTGACGGGTATCCTGGGTGATAATGCGCTTACCAATGGTCATGTCCCCATATTGAGCCGTGTCGGAAACGGAATAACGCATCCAACTGAGTCCGCCCTCATAAATGAGATCCACAATGAGCTTCATTTCATGCATGCACTCGAAATAGGCACTTTCCGGCTGATAACCCGCCTCTACCAATGTATCAAACCCTGCCTTCATCAATTCAGTCACGCCGCCACAGAGAACTGCCTGTTCGCCGAAAAGGTCGGTCTCAGTCTCTTCTTTAAACGTCGTCTCCAATACCCCCGCCCGGGTGGAACCAATCCCTTTGGCATAGGCAAGCGCTAAATCATGGGCCCTGCTGGTTGCGTCCTGGTGCACGGCAATCAGTGACGGTACGCCTGCTCCTTCTTCATACGTGCGGCGCACGAGGTGCCCTGGGCCTTTGGGGGCGACCATGAAAACATCCACATCTTTCGGAGGCACGATCTGACCAAAGTGAATATTAAACCCGTGCGAAAAGACGAGAGCCTTTCCCGCTTTCAAATGCGGTTCGATTTCCGCGTGATAAACGGCACTTTGCCTTTCGTCCGGAAGCAGGATTTGAATCATATCAGCTTTGGCAGCCGCTGCTGCCACCGTGGTCACTTCGAGACCCGCAGCCTCAGCTTGTTGCCAACGTGCACTGCCTGGGCGCAGCCCGACAACAACTTTAAGACCTGAATCCTTGAGATTTTGGGCTTGAGCATGCCCTTGACTGCCATAACCCATAACAGCAATAGTTTTTCCTTGTAATAATTCCAGATTTGCATCGGCATCATAATACATCCGCGCCATGTCTAACACTCCTTTTTCTGCTTTAGTTCTTACTTTCTATCCTTAGTCTTGCACCGCACGGAGCAGGACGGTTCGATAGCTGGTTATCCATCCGAACGGAGAATCGCAATCGTGCCCGTCCGTACCAATTCCAACAACCCGTAAGGGCGAACCGTACGCACGAAGGCATCAATCTTCTCGCCATCTCCTGTCAATTCCACCGTAATATTCGAGCGTCCCATGTCAACCACCCGGCCCCGGAAAATATCAACCGTTTGCAGTACCTCAAGCCGGGTATCTGCCTTGACTTTAATCCGGGCCAGGGCAAGTTCCCTATCCACCACAGACTCTGAGGTCAAATCGACGACCTTGTGCACGACGACCAGCTTGTGCAGCTGTTTAGTCACCTGTTCAAGCACCTGATCATCCCCATCGACAACGATCGTCATGCGGGAAATATCGGGATTCTCAGTCTGACAAACCGAAAGTGAATCAATGTTATACGCCCTGCGAGCGAAGAGCCCGGATACCCTGGTCAGAACTCCGGGGTGATTTTCCACCAATACCGCGAGTGTGTGTAACATCCCCCTACCTCCCCAGCATTTCTGTAATGGCTTTCCCCGGCGGCACCATAGGCAACACCTTCTCATCCGGAGAAATAACAAAATCCATCAACACCGGGCCAGGATGGCGCATGGCCTTCTCCACCGCCTCACCTAACTCGGCACGAGCAGCCACCCGAATGCCGAGAATTCCGTAAGCCTCTGCAATCTTGACGAAATCCGGGTTGGCATGCAGCTGAATCTGGCTGAAGCGTTCATCCATAAAGAATTCCTGAAGCTGCCGCACCATCCCCAGCACCCCGTTGTTCAAAAGCGCGATCTTAATCGGCAGCTCGTATTGAACGATGGTCGCCAATTCCTGCATGGTCATCTGAAATCCGCCATCCCCAGCCACCACAATCACCGGCTTGTCAGGCTGTCCAATCTGGGCCCCCATGGCAGCCGGCAGACCAAATCCCATGGTTCCCAGCCCGCTGGAGGTGATGAAATGCCGTGAACGCTGCACCGGGTAATACTGGGCAGCCCACATTTGGTGCTGACCAACATCCGTCGCTAAAATGGCCTCAGCCCCAGCCACTTGCCCCAGTTTTTCCAAAATCACCTGCGGGCTTAAATCGCTTGCGGCATGGTGCATCGGGTGCTCTTTCTGCCAAACCTTAATCTGCTCCCACCATTCGGATACTCTTAGCTTCTCCACCCGTTCTAAGAGACGTGTCAGCACCTCTTTGGCATCGCCCACGATGGGGATGTTGGCACGGACCACTTTACCGATTTCCGCAGGGTCAATATCAATATGGATGACCTTGGCCTTGGTCGCAAAACGATGCCCCAATCCGCTCGTCACCCGATCATCGAAACGAACTCCGACGGCCACCAGCAAATCGCAGTCATCCACTGCATAATTCGCCGTTACAGTCCCATGCATCCCGACCATTCCCAAAAGATTAGGATGCCCGTGAGGCAAGCTCCCAATCCCCATGAGGGTGGTGACAACCGGCAGATCAGCCTTGGCACAGAGTTCTTGCAAGACCTTCTCGGCCCCGGATGTGATGACACCCCCGCCGGCATAGAGAATCGGCTTCCTGCTTTCCTTAACCGCTTTCGCTGCCTCGGCAATCTGGCCCGCATTTCCTTTTCCAAAGACCTTGTAGCTCTTTAGGTTGAGTACGGCGGGATTCGGAACAACCCCATTTCCGAGCACATCCTTGGGCAAATCAATGAGCACCGGACCGGGACGCCCGCTTCCTGCGATATAGAAGGCTTCTTTAACAATGCGTGGAATCTCATGGGCATCTTTCACCAAGTAACTATGCTTGGTAATCGGCATAGTGATCCCGGTAATATCAACTTCCTGGAAGGAATCCGTCCCCAACAGGGTCGTCGGAACCTGTCCCGTCATCACGACTAGAGGAATGGAGTCCATGTAGGCATTCGCAATGCCCGTAACCAAGTTCGTGGCCCCGGGACCGGAGGTGGCCAAGCAGACCCCAACCCTCCCCGTGACCCGGGCGTAAGCATCTGCGGCATGAACTGCTGCTTGTTCATGGCGGACTAGAATGTGACGAATCCGGCTTTGCAAAAGTGCATCATATAAAGGAAGGACTGCTCCCCCCGGATAACCAAATATCACTTCCACACTTTCCTCGGCGAGGGCTTTTAAAAGAACCGTTGCCCCCGTATCGCTCTCTTTACTCTTCAAACCGGATTCCTTACTCATCTTACGCCTCCCCGGACGACCGAAATGCTGCTCCCCGTGATGCGGACTGTACAATTTGAGCATACCGACCCAAATACCCATCGCGCCTTGTAACCTTAAGCTTTGTTTGCGTCCGCCGCTGTTCTTTCTCCTCTTCCGAAATCAGCCAATCCAAACGTCCCTTGGCGAGATCGATACGAATCATATCCCCCGGATGAACATAGGCGATCGGACCGCCTAGTGCGGCTTCCGGAGAAACGTGCCCGATCGATAAACCACGGCTCGCTCCCGAGAAGCGACCGTCGGTAAGCAAGGCCACGCTTGCATCCAAACCCATGCCCGCGAGCATTGATGTCGGCCCCAGCATTTCGCGCATGCCCGGCCCGCCTTTTGGGCCTTCATAACGGATGACGAGCACATCCCCGGCTTGAATCTCGCCGTTTTCAATCGCTCGAGTAACTTCGACTTCTCCATCAAAGACCTTGGCTTTCCCTTCAAACACTAAGCCTTGATCAGTAAGGGCCCCCTGCTTGATCACTGCCCCTTCAGGCGCAAGATCGCCAAAGAGGATTTTTAAGCCGCCGCGCCCGGAATAGGGAGCGGTCAAAGGCCGGATAACCGAAGCATCCATCACCTTCGCCGTCCGCAGACGTTTTGCTTGCGTAACCCCAGAAACCGTCATCACTTCGCCATCGAAGCGATCCGCCTCCAAAAGTTGATGGAGCACTGCACTGACGCCCCCAGCTTCATAGAGATCTGAAAGGTGATGTGCACCTGCTGGGCTTAATTTACACACCTGCGGGGTTCGCTCGCTCACATCATTCACCATCGCTAAATTCCAAGCGATATCCCCTTCCTGAGCGATAGCCGGTAAATGTAAAATAGTATTTGTCGAGCAACCTAAGGCCATGTCTAAGGCAATCCCATTCTTAATCGCTTTTTCCGTCACGATATCCCGTGGCCGGATGTTTTCCCGATAGAGATTCATTACTTGATATCCGGTTTCCTTGGCAAGCACCAGGCGTTCCGAGTAAACCGCCGGTACCGTGCCATTCCCGGGAAGGGCAAGTCCCAAAGCCTCGGTCAGACAGTTCATGGAATTGGCGGTAAACATCCCGGCACAGGATCCCGCCGTCGGACAAGCTTTCATTTCCAGCGATGCAAGCCAGGCTTCATCCTCCAGCTTGGCATGCACTTTCCCAACTCCTTCAAAAACCGTGCTGAGACTCACCGCTTTCCCTTCAAAGCGTCCAGGAAGCATCGGTCCGCCGCTCACCACAATCGCCGGTAGGTTGAGCCGCATTGCGGCCATAATCATCCCTGGAACAATCTTGTCACAACTTGGGATCAGCACCAAGGCATCCAATTGGTGTCCTTTGGCCATCACTTCTATCGAATCCGCGATAAGTTCGCGACTGGCCAAGGAAAAGTGCATCCCATCATGCCCCATCGCCAACCCATCGCAAACGGCCACCGTCGAAAACTCAAAAGGAGTACCACCATTTTCCCGAATCCCTACTTTGACGGCCTCAGCAATTTGGCGCAGATGCATGTGTCCAGGGACAAGTTCTGTAAAAGAGTTGACAACCCCAATAAACGGCTTGGCAATTTCCCGATCCGTAAGCCCTAAGGCTTTGAGTAAGGAGCGGTGCGGAGCCCTGTCAATGCCCTTCTTAATCGTATCGCTGTTCAATCTTCTATCCCCTTTCTTCGCGTGCAGCCTCTCAACGCCTTTAAAACGCACACTCTTAAACCTTAGGCTTTGAAAATCTCCGGTCCGTTGGCAACCGTCAACTTCCGGAATTCCTGCAACAACATCTTAAACGTCTCACCCGGTTTTCCTTGCCCGATCACCCGGCCATCGACCTTGACGGCCGGAATGAGTTCCGCCGCCGTTCCGGTGAGAAAGCACTCATCCGCAGTATAGAGATCATGCCGAGTGAAAAGGTCTTGCGAGGTTTTAATTCCCAGCTTTTCGGCTAGTTCTAAAACGGAATTGCGGGTAATTCCTTCCAAAATCCCTACGGAAACTGGTGGCGTTCTCAGGACGCCCTCCCGGTAGATAAAAATATTGTCTCCAGTACATTCAGCCACATATCCCTCTTGGTTCAGCATCACCGCTTCCGGCATGCCCGCCAAGTTCGCCTCAATCTTGGCTAAAATATTATTGAGATAATTGAGAGACTTAATTCTCGGGTTTAAAGAATCTGGATTGTTGCGGCGAATCGCTACCGTGCGCAATTCCATGCCTTCATCATAAAGGCTAGCCGGATAGAGCGCAATCTGGTCAGCGATACAAAAGATCGCTGCCTTGGGACATTTGCGGGGATCCAGACCGAGATCTCCTTTCCCGCGCGAGACGATCAAACGAATATAGCCATCGCGGATGTTGTTTTGCCGACAAGTTTCCAGAACGATTTCTTCCATCTCATCCTCGGAAATCCCAATCTCCAAATGAATCGACTTGGCCGATTCATAGAGGCGCTTCAAGTGCCTTTCTAATTTAAATACACGGCCATAATAGGCACGGATCCCTTCAAAAATACCGTCCCCATACAAGAAGCCGTGATCAAACACAGAAACCTTGGCTTCTTCCTCCGGAACGTATTCTCCATTACAATAAACAGTGAGCCCCATTTTCTTTTTCCCCTTTCCTTTCCCAGTGACAGTGCTGGCCTTTTTGACAATATGAAACCCAAGCGTCGCTCCCAAATATGGAACCTGCCGCTCGGGTTTTTTTTACCCACGGTGTAAATCCAAATCGGATCCTGTACCGCTTGGACCAGACAGGCATCCCCCGGAACCCTAGGTACACTTCCATAGTGTTATAATACATAAATGATTTGTGGTTAGTTTATATGATACAGATATGAGTGTCAACCCTTTTTGACTTAAAATTAAGAATTCCTCAACCTCTTAGATTTAGTCTTGTCAAAATCTTTAAATCCAGCTATAATGTCCACGAGATAAAAACAAGTGTTCACTACTGGAAAACGGAGGGAGATCGTTGGACAATATTCGTTTAGGCCTTCTCGGCTACGGCACCGTGGGCAGCGGTGTCGCTCAAATTCTTGAACAGAATACTGAAGACATTGAAACACGCACAGACGCCAAAATTAAAATTAAATCAGTACTCGTCCGTGACTTAACGAAACCGCGCGACCAGCATGGGGATTTTCGCTTTACTGATCAAAGCGAGGCGGTCTTGCATGATCCCGAAATCGATATTATTGTCGAAGTCATGGGCGGAATTGAACCCGCTCGCACCTATATTCACGAAGCTCTGCGCCATGGGAAAAACGTGGTGACTGCGAATAAAGATTTGCTCGCACTTCACGGTGAAGAACTGTTTGAGGCAGCCAAAGCCTCTGGGAAAGATCTGTATTTTGAAGCCAGCGTGGCGGGTGGCATCCCCATCATTGCCGTTCTTAAACAATCCCTGGCTGCGAATCGGATTACCGGCCTCATCGGCATCATTAACGGCACCACGAATTATATCCTAACGGCCATGTCCAATGAACATCGAGGTTACCAAGAAGTGCTCTCTGAAGCGCAAAAGCTTGGCTATGCTGAGTCCGATCCGTCCTCCGATGTGGACGGCTTGGATGCCGCCCGCAAGCTCGCCATTCTCGCTTCCCTGGCCTTCAACTCTCGTGTCACCCTGCCAGATGTGTTTGTCGAAGGCATTTCCCACATTACCCGGGAAGACTTAGAATATGCGGCAGAACTCGGCTATACCATTAAATTATTGGCCATTGCCAAACATCAAGATGAAGGGGTAGAAGTCAGAGTCCATCCGGCCTTCCTGCCGAAATCCCATCCCTTGGCTTCCGTCAACGGCGTGTATAATGCGATTTTTGTCGTTGGTGATGCCGTGGGAGAAACCATGTTTTATGGTCGGGGAGCGGGTTCGCTTCCAACCGGAAGCGCCGTAGTCTCCGACATCATCCAAGTCACCCGCAATATTCAGGCCAATTCGACCTCAGCGATCAGCTGTACCTGCTACCACAACCTGCCTGTCAAAGCTTCTCAAGATTTCACGACGGCCTATTATGTCCGTCTCCTCGTAAAGGATGAGCCGCGCGTCTTAGCGACGCTCGCACTTCTTTTTGCCGAAGCCAATATCAGTTTTGCCTCTATTATCCAGAAACCGAGGGGACATGAGCAGGCTGAAATTGTTCTTGTAACTCACCCCTGCCGTGAATCTCAGCTTCGAGAAGCGCTCGACTCGGTCCAAGCCTACAGCAAAGTCCTTAAGGTCTATAATGTCATCCGCTTCGAAATAGGCAACGAGTAAGGAGGCTAATATGTTTGTCCGCGCAATGGTTCCTGCCACCTCAGCCAACCTCGGGCCCGGGTTTGATTGTTTCGGCCTGGCCCTTAACTTACACAACACCCTGACCGTCGTATCAGGCCCTTTCCAGATCATGCTCACTGGCAGATATTCCGAAGGCATATCCCTCACTGAAGATAACCTGGTATGGCAAACCATGCTGCGGCTTTGGCGCGAGATTGGCTTCGCCCCGCCGAGTGTAACCCTCACCCTGGAAAATAACATTCCTCCGGCTCGGGGACTTGGCAGCAGCTCAGCTGCGATTGCCGCCGGGCTTGCCGCTGCTAACGTCTGGGCGGGCACACCCCTCACACCCCTCGAACTTTTGCAACTGGCCACTGACATTGAAGGGCATCCCGATAATGTAACCCCGGCGTTTTTCGGAGGAGTGACGCTTGCGGTTCCCACCACGGAAGGGATCTTGCCCCGCATCTTAGCCCAGGCACCAAAACTTAGAGCCATAGCCATCGTTCCCAGTGTCCCTCTCAGAACCCAGAAGGCCAGAGGGGTTCTCCCTGCCGCAGTCCCCCGTGCCGATGCGGTCTATAACATTGCCCATGCTTCCTTAGTTGTAGAAGCCTTTCTCCGCGAAGATTACGCCTTATTGCGCGAAGGGATGCAGGATCGCCTGCATCAGGATCAGCGGGCCGCTCTTATTACCGGCATGGCACCCGCTCTCGAAGCCGCCCTACGCGCTGGTGCTTTCGGCGCAGCGCTCAGCGGCTCTGGGCCAACCCTCCTCGCGTTAGTTAAACCAGCCGCAGAAGTCGGTGTAGCCGAAGCCATGCTGCGTACCTTTGCTGAACAATGTTTAGAAGCTGAAGCCTTCTATTTAGATATTGATAGCGCAGGAACCCGCGTCGAACAAGGATAAACCCCCAGGATACGCCTAAGGACCACCGCCAACGCCGATGGTCCGACAGATATTGGCTGATGTTGGAATTCCGCTGCCATTAAAACTTATTCCTCTGGCTAGATAAACTGGAGCCGTCATCTTAACCAGCTTATCTCTCAATTAACCCCGCGACATCGCGGGGTTAATTGGCGTGTAGTGCAAACTTCTACCGACAAACCCTAGGTATTACGAGGGTACTACGATAAGAATCGCAACAGAATAATAGTAAGAATTCGGGATATATGAAGTATTCTTCTATGTGTCCTCTATTATAAACGGTATTTCAAACAGAACAATTTTCATGGTATTAATAATGTACTCAGCGACAAAGAACATTGATCTTTCGACAATATACTTGTGGCGGACGAAATAGCCTGGATATCTCAAACAAAATACTGGTTTAGTACTCTAAAAGTAGTTGTTACAAAATAACAAAAACAAATCTGACGGCGAACAGGTGTACCCCTTCTTCTGAGGGCTTTGTTGCTTGTTAGGGCGAAAAACCGATCCAGTAAGTTTGCTTCTAAAACAAAGTTGAGCTCGACCTGTTTTCGAAAATTCAGACAAGCCTTTGCCAGTTCCGAGCCCTGGGCTATAGGACCGAAAAATTGAGGATTCTCTGTAAAAGAAAATTCGAAGCGTTTCTCACAGGTTCCCCAACGCAAACAGGAATCGCAGTGGGATTTATCACTTACATACTGTGGCTACCGCGATATAAGAGGCAAATGATCAGCATAAAAGCTCTTTCTTTATCTCAACGACGGACGGACTGACTGACGGACGGAAATTTACCAGCTCATAGGCTGGATATCCGTCCGTCCATTAAGGCCCCTTTTGGTCAGCTTATCTGTCTACACCCGGACATTTAACACCGGCAATCTATGGATATTAAAGAGCGTTAGTAATACTTTCGCTTTGCGGGCGTTTTCTCGGGCATCCAGGTATTTTAATCTTACAACAAACACTTATTTTCGTGGTGATACACAGTTCGCTATCGTCCAACAAAGGGAGCGGTTTGGCAGAAAAATGAAAGACCTAGAGGATTTTCATTTCGTGTGAAGAA
>JAJZPA010000122.1 GCA_021811425.1 Bacillota bacterium
GGTTCCGTTAGGGTTGCTCTTTTGGGTTAACCTTCCATCCTGGTCATAGCTGTAGCCGGTCGTGTTCTGGTTGGCATCCGTTTCTGTCTGCAGATTGTTGTGCCTGTCGTAAGTGAAGCTGCTGCTATCATAAGCGGTGCCTCCGGCGGACAGAGAGGCATCTAAGACATTGCCGTTGGCATCCAGCTTATAGGTTGTGGGAGGTTAGAGTGAATTTGTTTAATGACATGATTCTACAAATTTCAAGCTAATTCCTTATGTTGCCTTAAATGTAAGTTATTCCTCAATAGACAAGTACTTATACGGCAACAGGGCTTTCCATGATTTGGGGGTTCATTGTTGCAATCACGCCTCGCGTACACTATCATATTTAAGGGGATTTATAGGAAAATAACCGGGGGTCGTGGGGTCGGGTCAGACCCCAACACAACTTCGGAACGATTCTGACAATTAGGGGGTTATTTGAAGGGAGGACGGTCAAAGTGAGTTTTCAACTTGGAGCCGAGGAGTGGCAGGAAATCCTCGATTCAGCACATAATGGGGTTATCGCGGTGAACCGTGAAGGCATGATTATTGTTTTTAATAAGGCAGCCAGCGAATTGGTCGGGGTTTTGCAGGATGAGGCGATCGGGAGGCGGGTGGATGAAGTGATCCCCAGCACCCGTCTGTTTGAAGTGATGAACTGCGGCAATCCGGAAAATGGGCAGCGGATGGTCATTGGCGAGCGCACGGTAATTTCCAATCGCAGCCCCATCTGGCGGCGGGGCGAAATCATCGGGGCGGTTGGGGTGTTCCAAGATATTTCTGATTATGATGCGCTCTCGCTCCAACTTGATGTAGTGAAAAACGCCAATAAGGATTTGGATGCGGTGATCGAGTCGGTGGATGACGGGATCGTCGTCGCCGATGATCAGGGCTATATTTTGCGGGCTAATCAGGCTTATTTGCGCATGGCGGGGATCGCTCATGACGAGTTTGTGGGCAAACATGTCCAAGAACTATTTAAACAAGGCTACCTTAATCGTTCGGTTAGCCAGCTGGTCATTGAGCGGCGCTCAAGGGTAAATCTAGTGGATGTGCGCAATGGGAAGGAACTGCTGATGACCGGAATTCCGGTTTTTGATGAGGATGGAGAGCTTTTGCGAGTGGTGACGGCGGTGCGGGATATTACGGAGTTAAGTTCTCTCAAGGCAAAGCTGGCCGAAAGTGAGCAGGTGCGTAACCGCTATTTGAATGAGTTAGAGCTGCTCCGGGCTAAACATCCTTCCCATGGCATCATCACCCAGAACCCCGAGTTGCAGACGAAAATCGAGACGGCTTTTCATGTGGCCAAAGTCGATTCCACCGTCCTCATCTTAGGAGAATCTGGGGTGGGAAAGGAATTGATTGCGGAACTCATCCATCGAGCCAGCCGCAGGGGCAAGGGGCCGTTTATTAAAATAAACTGTGGGGCGATCCCGGCCAATTTACTGGAATCAGAGTTTTTTGGCTATGAACCCGGGGCCTTTACGGGAGCGAGTAAGGATGGAAAACCGGGGCTTTTTGAATTGGCCCAAGGGGGTACTCTGTTTCTCGATGAGGTCGGGGAGTTGCCCTTAGACCTGCAGGTTAAGGTTCTGAGGGCCTTGCAGGGGCGCGAGATTATCCGAATCGGGGGGAAGAAAAGCATTGCCCTGGATGTTCGCTATCTGGCGGCAACCAATCGGGATTTGGAAGAAATGGTGCGAAACAAGGTGTTTCGGGAGGATCTCTATTACCGTTTGAATGTTGTGCCCATCGTGGTGCCGCCGCTGCGCCGACGTAAGGAAGATATTGTTCCTCTAACCAATGAGTTCATGCAACGCTTCAATCAACGTTATGGCCTGCAAAAATGGCTTTCGCCACAGGCCATCCAAGCACTGTTGACCTACGATTGGCCGGGAAATGTGCGGGAACTCGAGAATACTATGGAGCGCTTAGTGGTGACCAGCCGCGAAGATGAAATTACCGCTGCGGGTTTAAGTGAAATTGCCCCTGCTATTGCCTTTGCTAGTCAGCACAGCATCGAAGAAGGGGATGCTTTTTCACTCGAAGGACATCTGGCGCGGGAGGAAAAACGCCTGCTCAGAGAAGCTTATCGTAAGGCGGGCAGTACTCGCAAAGCTGCGGCACTGCTTAAAATCAGTCAATCTGCGATGGTGAAAAAGATGCAGAAATATGGGGTCAAGGGGTGAAGTTTGATTTTCAATAAGAAGCTATGAAAATGATTATCTGACGTGATTCCGTTTAGAATCAGGCGATGTGAATTGGAATCAGAAAAGAACTTTGGCTAACTTTCCTTTAGGCTCGGATTATTTCGACAGAAGGCATCCATGATCCTGGAAGAAGCGATTCTTCTTGGAATCGGATACTGTTTAAAAAGTCGAATTTTCCGAGTTTTTTTATTGGCATGAGGATTGCAATAAATAGCAGATGTGGCCACACAATTTGCGCAAATAGATAGATTTAGAATTCGGGATTAGGGAGGAGGGAACTCATGCTGATTGTTGGTGAATTGATTAATTCGACAAGAAAGGCCATTGCTCAGGCGATTGTAGAGAAAGACAAGGGCTATTTGCAGGATTTGGCCCGCCGCCAGGCTGAGGCAGGTGCTCATTTTATTGATGTGAATACAGCCGCTGGGGGAGACGAGATTGCGAACATGATCTGGCTCGTTGACCTGATTCAAGATGTCGTCGATGTCCCTTTGTGTATCGATAGCCCGAGCCCAGAGGCTCTTGAGGCAGGCCTCGGCCGCTGCCGCCAAAAACCGATGGTCAATTCCATTTCGGGTGAAAGCGAACGCTGGGCAAGCGTCCTGCCGATTATCCAAAAATACCAAGCGCAGGTGGTTGCCCTCTGCATGGATGACCGCGGCATGCCGGAGACGGCGGAGGACCGGCTGCGGGTGGCAGAGACACTGGTTACGGGTTTGACGGAGGCGGGTATCCCGGAAGACGATATTTACCTGGATCCGTTGGTGAAGCCGTTGGGGGTGAATCACGAGTACGGGATTGAAATCCTCCAGGCCACTCGGGCTATTCGGGAGACGTATCCTAAAGTTCATATTATTTCGGGCTTATCAAATGTCTCCTACGGGCTGCCGGAGCGGCGTTTGTTAAACCGGGTATTTATGGTGATGAGCTTGGCGATGGGGATGGATGCCTATATTTTGGATCCGCTGGATCAAACGATGATGTCGTTGTGGGCTGCCGCCAAGGCTTTGGCCGGAAAAGACGAGTACTGTCTTGAGTATATTGCGGGTGTGCGCGCAGGCGTGATTAAAGCGTAAGTGATAATCGGCAACATGGTCATCCGCTGAAAGCGCTTCCGGAGGAGGGATCGGGATGGGAGCGGGAACGCAAAAGGGAGAGGGAGCGGGAGCGGGAGAGGGAGCAGGAACGGGAGCGGCAGCAGGCGTGGGAGCAGGAACGGAAGGCAGCGAAGGGGCAAAGAAATCGAATAGTGTTCCACCGCTGAACGGCGTTGTGATCGCTTGTCGCGTCTTAGAGGATCAGATCGCATCCCTGGGCGAATCCCCTTATCCGGTCATTTACCTGGATCAGGGGCTGCACCGGACCCCCATGCTTCTCAAACAAGACCTTCAGGATAAAGTCGCTGCTTGTGCGGATTACGATGTCATCCTTTTCGGCTATGGGCTATGCAGCCGTTCAGTCATCGGTTTGCAGGGGGAGGCGCACCAAACCCTGATTCTGCCGAAAATTGATGACTGTATCGGGATTTCCATGGGTGGCCGGGCCCGCTTTTACACGGAGTTCGCCAAAAATCCCGGTACCTATTATTTTACTAAGGGCTGGGTGGAGGCGGCAGAGGATCCACTGAAAGAGTATCACAAAATGGTTGCGAAATATGATCAGGAAACGGCGCTTTGGACAGCCACGGAAAGCCTTAAATATTATGAACGTACGGTGTTTATTAAGACTTCGCCGGAAGGAAATGAGCCCTCCCAAGCCTATGCGCAAGGGTTTGCCGACTTTTTTAGGCTTCGCTATGAGGAGATGGTGGGGGCAAATGACTTCCTTAAAAAGCTGCTTTTTGGCCCCTGGGATGAGGATTTTGTCCGGGTTGAGGGGGGCAGGGTAGTCGAGGACTCTATGTTCGAGAGGATTTAGGAACTTGGCGCTGAGATGGAAGAACTGAGTGACAGCAGTGAAAAAACCGTGAGGAGGAATCAGATGATGGGAATGACACACCATGAACGCGTAATGACGGCCTTGCATCGGGGACAGCCGGATCAGGTTCCCTGGATGGAAAATGACATTGAAGAGGCCCTGCAAGTCCAAATTATGGGTGGGGCTGATTTTACCCCGCCGGAACTCGCCGAGAAGCTTGGCCTCAGCGCCCTCGGAGCGCACTTTCCGACCGGGGCAGCCTCGGATGGGCAGGGACTGGTGACAAAGGAGACGTACAAAGAGAGTTATTATAACCCTAAGAAAGTCACTTTTGATTTCTTCCCGCCCTGGATAGCCAAAATGGGCGCGGATCCGGAGACCGGACGCACCTATATTGAAAAGGGCCTCTTGGTATCGGAAGAATCCCTGAAGCTTTTCGATGAGTTTTTGCCAGACCCTCATCATCCGGGGCGTTATGACAAGGTCAACGCTTGGCTGAAGCAGTATAAAGGCGATTATGCAGTGTTTGCCCGTATCCGCCTGGGGGCAGCTTCCACGATTGAAAGCATGGGGCTCGATGAGTTCAGCTATGCTCAAGTCGATAATCCGGAACTGATCCATAAGATTCATCGCCGCTTTTCAGAATGGTCTGCTGAGGTTGTGGATCACTTAAATGAAATGGATATCGACTTCTTCTGGGCCAATGATGACTTGGCGGGGAACCAAGGGCCGTTCATGTCTCCGAAGGTATTCCGTGAATTGATGCTTCCCAACATGAAGCTCGTAGCCGACCGGATAAAGAAGCCCTGGATTTTCCACAGCGACGGTAATCTCTTCCCCATCATGGAGGATCTCTTGAGCCTCGGCATGACAGCGGTGCACCCGATTCAACCCGCAGCCATGGATATCGGCAAGATGAAGCGGGAATATGGACATCGGGTCGCAATTGTCGGCAATATCGATCTGGATTACACTTTGCCGCTGGGCAGCGTGGAGGAAGTGGATGCAGAGGTGAAGAACCGGATTATGACCGCCGGGCCTGGTGGTGGGTATATCATCAGCAGTGCTAACAGTCTGACCGATTACTGTAAACTGGAGAACGTCCTGGCGATGTCGGAAGCGATCAAAAAATACGGAAAATATCCACTGGAGGGATGAAAACATGGCTAATTTGTTAGAAGAGATTCAGGAGTCAGTGATCAATGGGCAAGCTCCAAAGGTGAAAGAGCTGACTCAAAAGGCCCTTGATCAAGGCATGGAGCCCCAAACCATCCTGAATGAAGGGCTCATTCCAGCGATGAGCACGGTGGGGGAGAAGTTTCAGAAAGGAGAGTTTTTTATTTCCGAGATGATGATCTCGGCACGGGCCATGTATGCCGGCCTGAATCTGGTTAAACCGTTGTTGCTCAGCCAAAAGACAGAAAGCAAGGGTAAGGCTGTGGTTGCCACCGTACAAGGGGATCTCCACGACATTGGCAAAAACCTGGTTTGTATGATGTTGGAGGGGGGGGGATATGAAGTTGTTGATCTCGGAGTCAATGTGACGCCGGATAAATTTGTGGAAGCGGTAAAAGAACATCAGCCGAATTTTGTGATGATGAGTGCCTTGCTTACCACGACCATGTCGTCGATGGAAAAGACGATCAAGGCGCTGATGGAAAATGGGCTGCGGGAACAGGTCAAGATTGGAGTGGGGGGAGCACCGGTTACTCAACGTTATGCCGATTCGATCGGGGCTGACTTTTATGCCGCCGATGCCGGTGAGGCTGTGAGCAAAGCGAATTTGCTCTTGAACCTGGCGGCAAAGTAAAGACTCTCGCGCTTCCCAACGGGATAGTCCTGGGAGCCCTTGACGGGGTTCCCCTTTCTAGGCTGGGAAAATTCAGATAGTTTGTATTATTCCTGCCAGATGCGCGATCCCGTGTCGTTTAAAGTTTTGGCTAGGATGACAGCGCAGAGGGAAGTTTAATTTGAGGAAAAGAAAGGGGAATTAGTTATGGCACAGGCCGAGACCCAAGCAACTAAGTCCGCGTACAGCGTGCCTCAGAGGATGGAACGCTTGCCCATGAGTTCCTATCAAAACATGATCTTTTTGATTATTGCCACGGCTTGGTTGTTTGATTCGATTGATTTAGGGATGCTGACCTTCGTCTTAGGTTCCTTAAAGACCCATTTCCACCTCAGCGTGGTGCAGACCGGTCTTTTATCGAGCGCTAGTTTTCTGGGCATGTTTTTCGGGGCGGCCATCGCGGGAATGCTTGCGGATCGTTTTGGACGCAAAATTGTTTTCCAATGGAGCATGGTACTCTGGGGATTGGGAAGTTTCTTATCTGCCTTTTCCCCGAGTGCCGAAATGCTGGGAATTTCGCGTATTCTTGTCGGGTTCGGCATGGGAATGGAATTCCCTATCGGACAGTCTTTGATTTCTGAGTTTATTCCGGCAAAAAACCGTGGCAGGTATATCGCCTTCCTAGAAGGCTTTTGGCCCCTTGGCTTTATCACTGCAGGAATTTTAGCTTATTTCATCTTACCGGTTGGGGGATGGCGTTGGGTGTTTATCGCGCAAGGCATTCCGGCTATCTTTGTCCTCTTCATTCGGAGGGTCGTCCCAGAATCACCCCGCTGGCTGGAAAGCCGCGGTCGCGATGCTGAGGCTAACCAGGTGATGACGACGTTTGAGGAACATGTTAAACACTCTTTAGGCCTTAAGGAACTCCCCCAACCGAGTGGCAAGTCTTTCGCTGCGGTGGCTGGCGAACGGAAGTTTTCCTTCATGGATCTTTGGGCACCCGGGTATGCTAAACGGACCGTGATGGTTTGGGCTCTTTGGTTCTTCGCCCTCTTGGGGTATTATGGCTTAACAACTTGGCTGGGTGCTTTTTTACAACAGGCAGGCTATTCCGTAACCAAATCGGTCTTCTACACTTTGCTCATCTCACTGGCTGGACTCCCTGGGTTTGTGTCGGCGGCTTATCTGCTGGAGATCATCGGGCGCAAGGGTACCGTAGCCTTAATGCTCTTTGGTTCAGCCATAGCGGCCTACTTTTACGGAACGGCGGGTAGTGTGACAACCCTGATTGCTTTCGGTTTGTGCATGCAGTTCTTCTTGTTCGGAATGTGGTCAAGCATTTATGCTTACACTCCTGAGTTGTATCCCACGCGAGCCCGTGCCACTGGAGCTGGATTCGCTTCCGCTCTCGGACGTCTCGGTTCTTTACTCGGTCCATATATTGTCGGGGTGCTGTTGCCGATAACGGGGCATACCGGGATCTTTACCCTGGGGGCTGCATCCTTCGTGGTCGCTGCGCTGGTAGTTCTTCTCTTCGGTGTGGAGACGAAAGGAAAAGTCCTGGAGGAGATTTCCGGCTAAACGATACCCCCACACCACAGCTTAGCCCCCTGGGAGTTGCCCAGGGGGCATTTTTATACCAGTCAGAAAGTATATGTTTGTGGTGGCATAAGTGAGGAGATTGGCTAACGACAAAGGAGTGTGTTAACATCCGAACTCGGCAGGGGCTTGCAGAAGATGTACCCTTGGATTTCATCACAATGCTTGCCCTTGAGGAAAGCGAGTTGTTCCTCAGTCTCCACTCCCTCGGCGATGACTCTTAATTGCAGGTTTTGGGCCAAATCGATGATGGCGGTCACGATTTCATCCCCATGCCCCGGTCGGATATCCTTAACAAAGGATTTGTCTATTTTTAGGGTATCGATAGGGAAACTGCGGAGATAGCTTAAGGATGAGAATCCAGTGCCAAAATCATCAATCGAGATGTGGATACCCATGGCTTTCAAGTCATTCAGAATTGAAATGGTAAGGTCAATATCCTGAGCCGCAATGCTTTCAGTAATTTCCAATTCCAGGAGGTGAGGTTCCAAGGAGGTTTCAGCGAGAACCTCTTTGATGGTTTCCGCAAGGTTTGGTTGACGAAACTGGCGGGCGGAGAGATTGACAGCCATTCGTATTGGATAGCCGAGCATTTGCCAAGCTGCAGCTTGAGCGCAGGCAGTTCTTAAAACCCATTTTCCCAGAGGCACGATGAATCCGGTATCTTCGGCGATGGGAATGAATTGTCCGGGTGGGATCAGTCCTTTGTGAGGGTGAAGCCAACGTACCAGCGCTTCGACGCCAACAATCATACCATTCGAGAGCGAAATGACAGGCTGATAATGAACAATAAATTCTTCTTTGTCTAAGGCCCGGCGGAGACTGCGTTCGATTTCCAGTCGTTCCTGGGCGGAGGAGTTTAAGCCAGTCGTAAAGAACTGAAAGTTATTGTGGCCGGATTCCTTGGCACAATACATGGCCGTATCAGCATGCTTGATCAGGCTTTCAATGTCCCTTCCGTCAGTCGGGTAAAGGGAGATCCCGATGCTGGATGTGACAAAAACTTCCTCCTCACTCAGGATAAAGGGCTCCGAGAAAACCTCGAGGATTTTCTGAGCGACAATACCGGCTTCCTGGCTGGAGGCTAGGTCGGGAAGGAGAATGATGAATTCATCCCCGCCTTGGCGGGCAATGGTGTCCCCTTGGCGCAGCATGCGTTTGAGCCGTTCCGATACCGCTTTCAAAAGTAAATCCCCGACCGTGTGCCCCAAAGTGTCATTTACAAGTTTAAAGCGGTCAATATCCAAAAACAGAATCGCTGCCTTTTTGTTCTTACGGTGGGACTGGGCGATGGCTTGGCTGAGACGGTCATTAAAGAGGAGGCGGTTCGGCAGTTCAGTCAGGGCATCGTGATGGGCCTGATGCGTCATTTGATGGAGGAGGTTGCGTTTGTCGCTCACATCGCGGAAAACCAGCACAGCACCAATAATCGCTCCCTGTCGATCGCGGATGGGGGCTGCTGAGTCTTCAATCGCGAACTGATAGCCGTCGCGATGGACGAGCACCGTGTGATTGGTTACATCCACTATCCGTCCTTCGGCAAGGCAGCGGACCACCGGATTTTCGGCAGGTTCGTTGTTCATGTCACTGATAGTGTGAAAGACGCTATCTAATCCCAGTCCTTGGGCTTCTTCATTCCGCCAACCGGTCAGGTCTGCGGCGACGGGATTCAGGTATTCGATGCGGCCATGAACGTCGGTTGTAATCACGCCATCCCCAATAGATTCGAGGGTAACCTGAGCACGTTCCTGGCTTTCTTCAAGCTGTTTCTTCGTAAGTGCTTCTTCAGCTTCGAATGCTTTTTCCAGGGTGATATCTTCTAAGGTGGTTACGAACTCTTCTATAAATCCTGTTTCCGGGTTTATGATCGGATCCGTGGTACAGGTGAGCCAGCGACAACGCCTCTCTCCCTGAATAATATAAAGGTGA
>JAJZPA010000003.1 GCA_021811425.1 Bacillota bacterium
TCGGTTTATCAGAGTAGGCCGGAGCCTCAGCGTTGAAGAACTCGGTGAATTATCGGGTATACCCGTTGAAAACATCCAGGCTTATGAACGAGGAATCACCGAGCCGGATTTGGAAACATTGGAACGTCTGGCCGAAGCATTGAGTGTTACAGTGCGTTATTTCTTGGAGAAATCAGCCGATACGTTATCCATTGGAGCCCGGATTCGCAAAGAGAGAGAGAAGCTAGGGATGACAGGAATTGCCCTAGCGGAGAAAGCAAACATCAGTCCTGCGATGGTGAGCCAATTGGAAAATGATCAGGCGGAACCCTCTCTCGACACGCTTGAGAATGTGGCGAGTGCCTTGGGGGTCTCCGTCTGCTATTTCCTATTGGAACAGGAGGATGTGGAAAACCTTATTTCCTCGCTGAATCCGGATGTTTTGTCCCTGCTTGGGGATCCTCGGGTGCAGGCCGTCCTCAGGGCTATCCGTGACTTTGAGTCTGGAGATTTAAAGTTCGTTCTGAATTTTATCCAGTTTTTCAAACGTAACCGCGCCCTGCTGGGTTCGAATGGCAGACTTAAGGAGTAATTTGTTGTCGCTTTGCAATCTGGAGGGTCGGCTAATTAGCTTTAACTAATTTTTTTTGCTTAGGCCTTTTTTTTAGCAGGAATTAAGAGAGTGATGTCGAAGTATATCTTGGTATTAAGAAAGAGTTCATCGGATTTGAACCTAATAGTTCAAATCCGATGATGTATCGCTCGCTAAGACCAATTAAACAGCCCCAGTACGCCTATTTTTTTGAACCATAATTTAGTATTAGTGTAAATTAATTGAACATATGCGGACTGGGCTCTCAAGGGGGTGGTGTCTGGAAACTTGCGAATTTACGCAAAACGAACAAATAGATACGAAAGGGAGAGAATAGGATGAAAAACAATTTATCAACGGCTCAAATGTCACGGGTCAAGGGGATCTTTAGTGAACGTGTACGCTTTAACAAAGTGGAGAGAATTTGTTATTCTCACGACATGGGCATCATGCCTGACCAAATTCGGAACCTGATCGAATGTACTCCGGATGGCGTAGCGCAACCGACCAGTGTGGAAGAGGTTATCGCTTTGGTCAAGGTGGCCAAGGAAGAAAGAATTCCCCTTGTGCCGCGGGGGGCCGGTAGTGCCGGGTTTGGTGGCAGTGTTCCTGCTAAAGCGGGTATTGTTGTCGACTTCGTGCGCATGAATAAAATTCTTGATATCGACACGAAAAGCATGACCGCTACGGTAGAGCCAGGCGTTATTTGGACGAACTTGGAACAAGAACTTAACCAGCGGGGTCTGGCATTAAGGGCATTCCCTTCTAGCTCAAACAGTTCTACTGTTGGCGGTTGGGTGGCACAGGGAGGAAGTGGCTACGGTAGTTACGAATTTGGGGATTGCAGCCAGAATGTCGTAGCAGTTGATGTGGTATTGCCGAACGGAGAGCTAAAGACATATACAGGGGATGCCCTGCAGAACGTCTATAGTTTATGTGGAATTACGGGCTTTATTGTGAAAGTTACCATTAGTACTCGTGAGCTGGATGAAGAAAGTGTCATGCTGTCTGCTTTCCCGGATCTTGAAAAGGCAGCGGGATTTCTCAAAGGGTTGTCTGGGGAGAAGGTAGGGGTTTGGAATGTGAGTCTGGCGACGCCTGCCTTTACGGCGCTGAAACAAAAAGCCTTAGAACACTATGTGCTGCCCGAAGACGAATACTTGGTCACGATGGTGTTTCCTAAGCCTAGACGATCTGCGGTGGAAAACCAGATACGCCGCTTGACAATGTCCAATGGCGGCAAAGTCATGCGGGAAAAATTAGCGGTCGAGGAATGGGACGACAAGTTTTATCCAATGCGCTTTAAAAAACTGGGGCCAACCTTGGTGGCAAGCGAAGTCGTAGTCCCGATCAAGGGAGTCGAGGAGTTCGTTGGGCAAGTCGAACGCAAGTTTAAAGGTGATTTTGCCCTTGAAGGAACAATGGTTGGGTCTGATCACATCTCGATCTTAGGTTTTATGCTTACGGATGAACGAAAACTCGGGTTCCCCTTGGCTTATGCCTGTGCACTCGATGTCATTGACGGTGGGGAAAAAGTCGGAGGCCATGTGTTTTCAGTTGGCATGTACTTTACGGACAGGGCGAAAAGTTTTTACGGAGAAGAACAGCTTCAACGCATCTGGAATTTCAAACAAGAAATTGACCCGAAAGGCATCATGAATCCTGGAAAAATCGTCCCTCCTTCCCTGGATAAACAATCTCCGACCAAAATGCTCTCTGCAGCGATGAAAGTAGCGAATGCTGGAAGCGGCGTTATTGGCTTGGCCGGTAGGTTGCTCACGAAATGGCAAAAGGGAGAGTTTGCTTCTCCCCTTGATGAGGAGTTGACAGATGATACGTTTGCCTGCGCGATGTGCGGCTATTGCCGCAATGTCTGCACAGTATTTGACGCGGTGCCTTGGGAGAGCAATTCTCCGCGAGGCAAGTATTTCATCCTCAATCAATATATCAAAGGCAAAATTCCCATGGATGACGAAGTGGGCAAGGCCCTTTATCCTTGTACAACCTGCAAGAAATGTGATACGGTTTGCCAAGTCCGTTCCCACAATGCCCATCACTGGATGTCTTTGCGGTTTGAATTTAACAAGAATAAGCTGCACAACACGGGCCTAGAGATCATCCGTAGCAATGTTTTGAACACGGGGAATTTTTGGGGTGTGCCGGCAGAAGATAGGTTGAAGTGGCTGGATGTGCCCACTCAGACTCATGGCAAAGTCGCTTACTGGTCGGGCTGCTGGGCTTCTACGATCATGGATAACATGGCTCAAAATGCGACCAGAATCCTGCATCATTTGGGGATACCGTTTGTCCATTACGGTGAGCGGGAACGCTGTTGTGGTCTGTACCTGGCATTGGGTGGCTACAAGCAGGACTTCAAGGACTTAGTGAGGCGCAATTTGGAGATGTTTAACGAGTCAGGGATTGATACTATCGTTTTCTCCTGCCCCGGATGTTACGCCACGTTCAACGAAAACTATCCCCAGATGGCGTTGGAGATGGGCATTGAGTGCAACATCCGATTTAAGCACATTGTGGTCTATCTGAGTGAGCTGATTGCCGATGGCAGCCTGAAATTCGCTCAATCGATCAACAACACCATCACTTACCACGATTCCTGTCATGTTGGCCGCTGGTTTGGCCACTATGAGGAACCACGCAGTGTTATTCGGGCGATTCCGGGACTGGAATTTCGGGAAATGGAGCATGTCAAAGAGCAGGGCCTCTGCTGCGGCCTGGTATCTGCCTTTGATTCCCTGGCTTCTGTTCAGCACAGTGGGATCAAACGGGTTCAGGAAGCGGAGGCGACGGGTTCCGAATGGCTGGTGACCAATTGTGCGGGATGTGGTTCACAGTTCAACGCGACTTGTCACGCCATGGGTACAAAGGTGCAGCAAATGGATCTGACGGAGTTGGTAGCGCGTGCCCTCGGCATTCAAACCGTGGATCCTTCGGCTAAAGTCGGGGCCTATATGGCTCAATGTGTCGAGTTACTCCAAGACAGCGTCTTAGCACCCATCGTTGTTCCGGCTGAAGCGAGTAAATAGAATTGGATGAAGCCAAGTTTTCCTTAATGGTCGGCAAATATAGTTTAAGGATCGCCTCAATGAGGCGGTCCTTAAACTTGGTGTTTTCCTGACTATTATTGGCTGACGAAAGTGATGGCGCGGATCGGGATACGCACAACGGGACGAATACCGTCAATCGGGGTGCCGACGTTGGAAAAGAGCAGTGCGTTGGTTAAGACGGCATTTCCGTCTTGGAGGCCTCCGAAGTTACCGGTCCAGAAGCCACTGTCCATGCCGATTCTGAGTGCAGCACCAATGGGATAGGTGTCAAAAAGCCCGACAATGAAGGGTACTGGTGCAAAAGGTACGCCAAACAACGCCATAAACAAACCCCTTTTCCTGCTAGATTTGGCTGTTTGATTCAGCCTAGAAGATAAGAGGGCTCGTTTTGTCTTTGAGTTTCGGGAAGCAATCGGCTGATGTCCCTTCTCTATACCATTATATCGAACTTGTCTTCAAGGGTTCCTAAGATCAACAGATCAACGAAAAATATTTATCGTGAAGCAAAAGCCGATCGGCGGCAGTGCCTCAGCATTAAATAATGGCAAGAAGCTTCAAGAGGTTATTGATACCACCAAGAATGGGATTAAACGCCTTCGTCATAAATGCTCCGGCTGGAACTCATGCTTGTGGTATAATAAGACTGAGATCCCAAGAAGGAGATGTTGCTATTGTCAGGTTTAAGCATGAAAGAACCGGTTAACACGATTACCCATCTGATTCCGTTTGTTGCGGGAATCATTGGCTTGATCTTCCTGATTGATTTATCCCGACATGATCTTTCAAAGATTGTGACCATGAGTATTTTTGGAGTCAGTGTCATTTTGTTGTACGGGGCAAGCTCTCTCTACCACTGGGTGAGCACAACGGCAGAAAAAGAACGGATTCTGAGGAAGTTAGATCATATTGCGATTTATTTTCTCATCGCCGGCTCCTATACGCCTGTGTTTTACTACGGTTTGCAAGGAACCTGGAGATGGGCGATGCTCGCCGCAGTGTGGATATTAGCCATCACGGGCATGGTGCTCAAGATCTGGTTTATCAACATGCCCCGCTATGTTTCCACGGCTTTCTATCTTACGTTGGGGTGGGTCGCTCTGGTTCCCTTTTTTAAGTTAGTGCAGAGCCTGCCGTTGGGAGCGATACTTCTAATGGCTATGGGTGGGGTTGCCTACACCATTGGAGCAGTGATCTACGCTACGAAGATCTTAGACTTTGTTCCTAAAAAATTTGGTTTTCACGAGATATTCCACTTGTTTACGGCGGCAGGAACCATTATCCACTTTATCATGATGCTCATCTACATTATGCCGTTAAGCCAGTGATGAAGCAATCAGCTCGATTCAAGACATGCGGGAACCTATTTGTCTGACGGCCTCTTCTTTACCGTTGAGCCGGGTTCTGCCAGTGGATTAGGAGGGAATTTACGCAGCCCAGTTTGATCCTGCATTTCAAGTTGGATTTTTGTGGCGCAGTTTTCACAGATGAAGGGATAGAGTGGATTATGTGCGATCGCTTTGAAATCTCTGTGACTTTCATGGATAGGCTTGACGGATCCACAGACTTGACAGCGGACTTCCATGAACACCCTCTCCTTTAATCGGAAGCGCTTACACCCCGGAGGAAACTCCTGGTTCCTGCTCTAGTGTATTCCACCTATACCTTAGACGCTAGCAGATAACTGACTAAAAGGCTTAGGATGGTGGGACAGGTTCTCCTGATTCTCTGGTAGAGAAGCAGGAGAACCGTCCCTGCGCTTACCTGTGGTTACCTGTGATTATGTTTTCCGGGGCTGAAGGAATCTCTTTGTTGGCGCCGAATTCCTTTACAAGTTTAGGTGCGGGCGACTACTTGTAAGGGGGATGAAGCGGATGCAGGTGAGGCGAGCCGGAGCGAGCGTCAATCTGGTGTTTGCCGGGGTACTATTTTTTATTCAGATGCTTCTTTTGACATTGACTGCGATTAATGTTCAGGCGGTTCCTCCTGCAGCAGCGGCGGAAGGGCGACGTTTTGCCGAACTCGTCCACCAGGGTGAGCTGGCTCAGGCGGGAGCGGTGAAAGCCCAAATTGAACAAAGGTTATTTGGGGCGATCAAAGAAAAAGTTGCTGCCCAAATGGAGGAGGCAGTTCGGGCCAAGGCTGAAGGGGAAACGTTGCTCTATCTGCAAAAATCTGCCGGTTATGGGGCGGTGAGGAACATGCTTGAGGGTCTGAGCCAGCTAGGTGCTGCGGAGTCTGTTAAGCAGTTGATGACAAAGTTAGATAAGACTGAGGCTGCAAGGATACGACAAAGCCAAGAGGAACTTCAACGCCAGGCAGCGCTCAAGGCAGTGGAACGAGTCATTTACACCGGGCCGGTCCAGCATATCTTTTTCCATCCGCTAATTGCCTACCCAGAACGCGCCTTTGATGGAGATTTGGAGGAAAAAGGGTACAATGATTGGTTCGTGACTGTGCCGGAGTTTCGCAAAATCCTGGAAAGCCTCTACCAGAAAAACTTTATCCTTATCGATATCCATACCCTTTATGAAGAAAAGACAGAGAATGGTAAGAATGCTCTCATTCCAAAGCCCCTTAAACTTCCCAAAGGTAAAAAGCCTTTGATTCTCTCTGTTGATGATCTTAATTACTACCAATACATGATGCGTAATGGGAATGTGTATAAGCTGATCCTGGATGACACGGGAAATATTGCCACCTATTCGCTTAATCCCAGTGGGCAAGCCGTTATATCTAAGGACAATGAGATCATACCGATCCTCGATCAATTTGTACGCGAACATCCGGACTTTTCCCTGGATGGGGTCAAAGGAGTGATAGCCCTGACCGGATATGAGGGAGTGTTAGGCTATCGCACGAATGAGCGCGAATCCCCATCCTATGCTGAGGAACGCCAGCAGGCCCTGGCTGTGATCAAAGGCCTCAAAGAGACAGGCTGGTCCTTTGCCTCGCACGGATATGGGCACCTTAATGCCCGCAGTATTTCCCTTGCTTCTTTGCAGGGAGATACCCGGCGCTGGCTTGAAGAAGTCGAGCCCTTGATCGGCCCGACAGATGTTTACATTTATCCGTTTGGCTCATCAGTCTTGCCCGGAGATCCAAAGTTTCAATTTCTGCTCAACTCCGGGTTTAGGGTGCTTTGTTCGGTCGGGCCGAATCCCTATATGAAATTCGGTTCAGACTATCTCATGATGGATAGGCGGCACATGGATGGGATTGCTTTGCATTACGAGGCAGCTTTAGTAAAGGATTTGTTTGATGCGCGGGAGGTGATTGATCGTATTAGGCCGCCGTTCCGCCCGTAATTGAGGCAGGGCATCTCTATAATACAAGCACAAGTCCAACATAAGTAAAAGTACAAGCCAAGCATAAGTACAAGCCAAGCATAAGTACAAGCCAAGCATAAATGCGAGTACAAGTACAAACATTTGAGGGGGATTAAGATGCTCAAAAGGTATTCGCTAAAATATGGTGATCAATCTATAAACTTTTCTCTTGATTCCAATTCGATCATTCAGGAGCTTTACCCCCAAGACATTGAGGCCATACAGGACGTCGAGTCAGAGGTCAATATGGTTCTCGATTATCCTTTGGCTTCCCGGCCTTTTGATGACTTGTTTGCTTCTGGGGACAAAATTACGATCGTAGCCAGTGACATTACTCGGCTGGTAAAACTTGATCAGTATTTGCCAACGCTTGTCAAACGCCTAAATGCACTAGGGATTCCGGATGAGGATATTCTCGTCTTGATTGCCACAGGCACGCATCGCGGCCAAACGGAAGAGGAGAAGAAAAAGATTGTCGGCGAGGAACTCTTTAAGCGACTCAAAGTGGTTGACCATGATTGTGACCGTTCTCCGATGACGCATGTCGGTAAAACCGTACGGGGTACTGAAGTCTATGTCAATTCCCTGGTGGTTGAGCGGAAGGTCATTCTGACGGGGGGCATTGTCCATCATTTGATGGCCGGTTTTGGTGGAGGTCGCAAGTCGATTGTACCGGGGGTGTCTAGCCGCCAAACGATAGCACTGAATCATTTGCATGCTTTGGACCCGGAGGCTGAGCGTTCCAATCCGTTGATTGGCGTCGGTGTCCTGGAAAACAATCCTCTTCATGAGGATATGGTCGATGCAGCCAGACTCGTTAACCCGGATTTTTTGGTCAATGCGATCATTCATACGGATGGACGAATTGCTAAGCTTGTCGCCGGAGATTGGCTTGAGGCCTGGAATGCGGGCTGCCACTGGGCTGATCAGAAATATGGCATACCGATTCGGGAGAAAGCGGATTTGGTTATCGCGAGCTGCGGAGGATTTCCCAAAGATATTTCGCTCTACCAGGCGACGAAGACCTTGTTTAATGCAGTGTTAGCGGTTAAAGACGGTGGTACGATTCTTATGTTGGCGGAATGCCGCGAAGGGGCGGGTGCTGAGGCGTTTTTCGGATGGAGTGCTCCGTTAAAAGAGGGGCGTCTGGATCCGGAGCTGCGCCACAATTTTACCATTCCGGGTTACATTTTTTATGCAGCAGTAGAAGCCGCACACAAGGCCCGAGTGATTTTGTTGTCTCAGATTGATCCGGATCTTGTTCAACCGATGGGGATTCAGGGTGTGCGTTCTTTGGCTGAAGCTTTGGAAGTTGCGGACGTTAAGCAAACGCAGCGTATTCTAGTGATGCCGTTTGGAGGGGCGACTATTCCACTATATACGAGCATCTAGACAGAGCGTTTCTTATCTCCTATAATGTCTCTAGGCAGCGAAGCCCTCTGCTCTCGGGACAGGGGGTTTTTATACCTGTCAGAAAGTATAAGTCTGTGGAGGATAAGAAAACTTGCGTCGCCGCCGTCGCCAAAGGCTCGGCGCCAGCCGAGTTTTCTTTAAGTTCCTGGCACGCTGGAGGGAGGGGAGAACGGATGTATATTGGAGCCCGAGTACTAAAAACGGGGATTGCTGTAACTTTGGCTATGTATTTGAGTACAATGTTCCATATTGAGCCGGCTATTTTTGCGGCCATTTCAGTGGTCGTGAACATGCAACCATCGGTTCGCAAATCTCTGCGTAATGCTTGGGAGCAGGTGGGCGTACATATCCTGAGCGTAGCTTTGGCTATGCTTTTGGGCCTTACGCTTGGCCCGAACCCGTTAGTGATAGGCCTGGCCGTCATTCTCGTCATTCTTCTCTGCAACCGTCTCGGCTGGTCCGGAGGGATTACGCTGGGGGTTGTGTCTATCGTTTTTGTGTTGGGTTCGCCGACGGATCAGTTTTTGCTCCATGCCGGGATGCGTTCCTTGGCGGTTCTACTCGGTCTCGGGGTGGCTCTCATTGTTAACCGTATACTGTTGCCGCCAGAACATAAAGAAAAACTTTTTTCGGAGTTAGAGCTTCTCTTCCGGGATACATCTACCTATTTCTTAGACAGTATTATCACGTTTGTATCTTCCGCCTCGTTGGCTGGATTTGCTCTTGAACAGCCATCGAACCTCTTGCAGCGCTTGGATGGCGTGATGAATCTTCATGAGCATGGTCGGGAAGAGTTCACACAACAAGACAACGCCTTGCTGGTTGAGCGCACCATCGAAATCTGTCGGGGTTTCATCGAACGAGGCCAAAACATCGGTGAAATGACTGCGCAACGCGTACAACGGCGAAATTCGCCGGATTCGCCACTCCCCGGCGAAGGGGTGAGTGCCGAATATCAAGCGATCCTCGATGCCGTGCTGGAAGGTGAAAGGAAATTGGGGTTTTGGGCCCACAAAGTGAGCATTGGACTAACCCAGCCCCACGCTCCTGAAAGGGCCCGGGAAGAAACGGAGTATTGGGCTGCCTTTGATCACACGCTGGATGCCTGGCAAAGTAAAGTCAGCGGAGTATTTTATCTGCGAGCCATGATGGAGATCGCAGTGGTGGCGACCGAGATGCGCTGGGCCGGAAGACGGATGAAATCCCTCTATGATCTGGGAACTTTTCGGCACGTGGGTAGGTATTAGAACTGGTTTTTCAGCCAAACAGTAATAGACTTAACAACGTCCGGCCATTCCGGCTCATTGTGCAGTTCATGGTAAAGTCCGTCCCAGGTTTTGAACGTGCATTGTTCCGGCTGACGGGCTGCGAAGGCCTGACTAGCCTCAAATGAGGTGACCCGGTCGGCCGACCCGTGCATTAATAAGAGAGGGAGCGGAAAGCGATCGGCATGCTCGAGGGCCCAGATCCCTGCGCTATGGACGCTTTTGAAGAAACGCGCCGAGATGAGCGTGTGAACCAGGGGATCTGTCTCATAGGCGTGGACAATAGCCTCATCATGGGTTAAGGCTTGTGCATCCAGTTCGTTTGTTTGTGAAAAATTAGGCCAAATCCGGTTCATAAGCCCGGCCATTCTTAATTTAACGGCCGCAGGTTCGAAGGCGAGCTTCAGCCAGGGGCTGGTGGCAATCACGCCTTTAAGCGGGGCGGAAAAACGGAGGGTGTAATTGAGGACGAGGTTACCGCCAAGGCTGTGACCATAGAGAAAAAGACTCTGTTCCGGAAAGCGCTCCCGCGCGTGTTTGATGAGGAGCCCCACATCCCTCATCAGGGCGTCATAAGAAGGAGTGTGGCCACGTTGTCCTTCTGAGCGCCCATGCCCGCGCAGGTCAAAGGTTAAGAGAGCATATCCTTCTTGGTTTAAAGCCTCCGCTAGGTGCTGGTAGCGGCCAGAATGTTCCCCCAGGCCGTGCACCAAGGCAAGGGCCGCCAAGGGCTTGGCCTCAGGTATCCATTCCTGATACCAAAGCGTTAATCCATCATCTGAGAGGGCCTGAAACGCCGTTTTAGGCACGCTAAACGCCACCTTTCCAGTATTTTGCCTTTCTCTAAGTATAATCTGAGTTGGTTATTATTGCTAGGAGGAAAGAGAAATCTTAGGGATGGATGAAGGTACTGTCCCAGGGTTTGGGACAGTACCTTAGTAATGAAATCTAATTTCTAAAGCGAGTTGGCTAGGCGGGTGAGTTTCTCCTTCTGTCCCAGAGCCTGCAGTTCCAGGCTTTTCGTTTGGAGTCTGCTTTCGGCAGCCTCGAGAAGAGTGAATGCTTCTGCTTAGAGCCAATCGAGTTTACTCGGCTTTAACAGTGTTAAGGATCGGCCCGTGCCAGTTTTCATACCACACTTGCCCGTTAATGCCGTTGACATCTAATTCAGCATAGTCCTTGCCGTCTTTCATGACCATGAATTCATAGTAGCCCGGGGCGTTTTCCGGCTTATCCACACTGAAGCCTGTTCCCATACTGTTGACGAATTTTTGGGCGGCCTCGGTTGCTTGCTTGGCACTCATCGTCGGGGTCACGTTGTTTCCATAGTTCATATGCCCATATTTGGTGTTCCACATGACATTGGGGCCCATTTCCGCGAAAATTTGTCCTCCGTTCTTGGCAATCATGAATTCGTAAGCCTTGGCCCCAGTTTGGGCCTCCTTCAATTCGACTTCATACGAATCCGTAAATTCATGGAGTTCATCCACCGCAAAACCTTGGTTTAGCTTTTGAGTGTAGGCCTTGGCCAAAGCCATGGCTTGGTTGGATGTTGTGACTTGGCCGTTCGGAAGGCTAATGCCTAAGCTTGCCGCATTATATCCTCCACCCATCATACCGAAACCGCCACCTCCGTTCGGGCCTCCAAAACCACCCATCATACCGTAACCTGAAGAACCATGTTCGGGGGTTCCGTTTGGTTCGCCAAATCTCCCCATCATGCCATAGCCATATCCGTAACCATCGTTATAAAGGGTTGAGGGGGTTGAAGGATCGGCTGGGGGAGTGGGGGTTGGCGCAGTGGGAGTTGAAGATGGAGTATCTGTTGATGCGACTGACGTGGGCGGAGTGATTGGGGTTGGAGCAAGAGTTTGCGAAACTGAGGCAGTGGGCTTAAAGTTGAGCGCTTCTGACCCCGCATTGGCGGGGTTGCTGCCGGACGTGAGCGCTACGGATGTGCCTGCGATGGCTAAGATGCCGACAAAAGACAGTCCGGCGATCCATTGAAATTTTTTCATGCTGCAGTCCTCCTTTGAATTTGAGGCGGTGTGTGGCAAGATGTCATGCAGCCGCCTGATTTGTTTGACTGAAATAAGCTTAACAAATGCTTTTGAAAAACCAGTGAATGAACCATGAATTCCTTTCTTAATTTAAGTAAATCGAAGTCTAGTATTTGTCTTAATTAAGGTAGGGATTTTATTTTCCGCTTGTTCACTATAAATTCATAGGTCATTCATGGCTTTATCGAAAAGTAGTTGTACACTGAAAACGTCGTAAGGACATCACGCCCATGAGCGTGTAAAAAAGGAGGAACAAAAGACATGAAAAACTTTAACAAAAAGTTGACCGCTATTGTGGGAACGGCCGTGGTGGCCGTTGGCCTAATGGCGCTTCCGGCCTTTGCGGGTACCGCACAAGGCCAAGGCGGTTGGTTTAGTCAAATGCGTTCCGCGATGAACCAGACCTTTTCCCCGGCTCAACAACAGCAATTTATGAGTTCACCGGCTGTGCAGAGTCTCCATAATTCGCCTGCGATGCAGCAAGCAATGCAGAGCGGAGATGTGAGCACGATGCAAGGCCTGATGAATTCCGACCCGGCACTCAAAGCCCAAATCGGACAGGAAAACATTGACAAGATGAACGAGTTCATGAACAGCTACCGTCAGCAAAATCCGAACGCCCGCACAAGTGGTGCTGCTGGCGGGGCAGGGATGATGAAATTGCGCTGATGGATATTGATGATGAGTTAAATCAAGGGAGGAATGTTTTATGATGGGATGGGGTTTTGGCAATGGTATGGGCTGGGGCTTTGGCTCTGGACTTAATGGTTTCGCAGGTAATGGGAGTTATTGGTGGATGGGACTTGTCGGGATGGCTATCCAGTTGATCTTCTGGGTCGTTATCATCGGCTTGGGGGTTTTCCTTTTCCGCCGTTATGCCCCGAAGCTATCAAGCGGCAGCCATGGCTTTGATAATGCTCTAGGCCAGCTTCAGGAGCGCTATGCACGGGGTGAGATCGACAGTGAAGAGTATAAACGCCGTAAGGCCGATCTGCTAAGGTAGAGTGAAGAAAATTAAAATCCAGGCGAAACGCGTCTACATCCCCCCTCACTTGGAGATAATGGTAAGTAGATCCAGGTAAAAGGGGGACTTTTCATGAGCAAGGTCGGCAAGTTGTTCCTTTTCGCCATAAAGGGAATGGCTAGGAAACGGGAAGGACAATCAAAACGTGACATGCAGGAAAAGGAGCGGGTAGAAAAGCCGGAGACAGAGTATCTCTTGGGGCAAGCCCTGTTGGCTGTGAAGATGCGCTTCAAGCCGCTCCTTTATTTTACGCTGACGGTAGCCGGGGTTTTTCTCTATGGCTTTGCAGTAACTGAGTATGCAGAAGATCTATGGCTATACGGGATTGTCGGCTCCATCAGTGCACTGGCATCACTTGGCCTCTTAGGATGGCGAAGGGTTGCGCTGAAAAAGGCAGAAGAGAAGGTTGTCCTATATAAACGCGCGTTGGAAGAAGAGAAACAGCAAAAGCAAAAGCAAAAGCAAGAGAAAGACATTGCATCTAAACAGCCGTCAGAACTTTTTTACCTTGATTTGAATGCCCTGAGCAGTGAACAGTTCGAGGACGTGGTCAAGGATCTTGTCGTACGCATGGGATTTGTGGCCGAAAAAACCCAGCCTTCACATGATGGTGGAATTGACATCTGGGCCTACAGTGACAATGCGCTGAACGGGGGGCGTTATATTATCCAGTGCAAACGCTGGAGTTCCACGGTGCCGGTCGAGATTGTCCGGGATTTGTACGGGACGCTCATGCGGGAGAAGGCCGATGGGGGGATACTCATCACGACGAGCGACATTTCCAGTGACGGACAGAAGTTCATCTCCGAGGCAGCACATAATATTCCGATTAAGCTGATCGGCGGAGCACAGCTTAGGAGCTTGCTAAATGAGCGGGAGATGGCGAAGTAAAATGATGCACTTGCGCGGTGATTCTGGATATCGTTGCATCCGCGAGCAAGGGCAGGGATACCCTTGTTTCTGCCAGGGCATAGTTTACAATGGTAAGGGCGATGAGTGCAAAGAAAAAGATCTGGATTGCGTGCCGGAGCCATATCCGTTTGCGTTTTGCCATTGTTTATCAGTCTTCCTTTGATTTGACTGGAACAGTGTGAGGTTAGCACACTGCCGTAGGGTCTATCTGTATTGTAATCAAGGAATGTGTCGAGGACTTTTCAAGATTGTGAAGAAATTATGAAAATAGCGGGTTGGAGCCTCTAGACATATCTATATAACAGGATGATTTGAATTGAGAGGAGGGAGTTTTTGAATACGGAACTATACAAGGCTTTGTTGCGGCTAAACCTGGCTAAAATACTCAGCCATGCCTCAGGAATTGCGGCCTATGAAGGGCTATTAGCTTGGGTTTATCCACTGGTTGCTAAATCGCCTGCGGTGACCGAGGTTGCAGGGAATCTGCCCACGGCGGTAAAAAGCGTCTTTGGTGTGTCGGAAGAGGCGAATCTAAACACGTTCGAAGCCTATATGTCCGGTCAGTTTTATGGACGAATTTGGGCTCTGATTATGTGTATATATGGCATCGGAACAGCGAATCGGCTAACGGCCGGGTTCATCGATGACGGGGCCTTGGGTTATCCTTTGGCTGCTCCCCTGTCACGAACGGAGATTTTTGGGACGCAAACGGCAGTGGCATTAAGCGGAGTGGGCATGATCACGGGGGCTACAGTGATCGGGATACTGGGCAGCGCCTACGTTTTTCAGATCGAAATTAACCGCTGGAGGTATATTCGCTTGGGAGTATTGGGGCTGAGCTGTTTCACGCTGATCACTGCTTACAGTTTATTGTTTTCCGTCAGTGCGGATCACGCTGAGGAGGGAATGCTTTACTCAACGGGAATAACTTTAGGCTTCTACCTGATGGATGTGCTTGCAGGGCTCAATAAGGATTGGGCCTGGCTTAGGAAGTTTACCTTGTTTGGCTGGTTCAAACCTCAAGAAATACTGGAAGGAAAGTCACCGACCAAGCCCATTCTCGCAATGGCAGGATTAAGTGCTCTGTTGCTTGCCCTTGCATCCCTGGTTTTTACTGAACGTGATTTAGCGCTTTAGACGAGATGGAGTTTCGTGAGTTGATTATAGGAAATTCCCTGTTTGGCGCGTGCTAAGGGTTCATTGATGAACCTATCGGAATATATTGGAAAAGAGGAGGTGTTTTGATGCAGCTCGGACGCTTTCGGGTTAATCGTAATCCAGAATTAACAGGGAAAAACCAAGGAACTCGGCCAGGCCTGTTCGGTCAGGCCTCCCAAGGAGGCTCGTTTGGCCCCGGACGATTTTTACCCCAGGGCTTGAGTCACTTCCTGCCAAGCGGAAATATGCCGCCCATGCCTCCCGGGGTGGAACGCTTTATGCGTCGGCGGGGTTTTCAGGCACCGCAGCCACCGGCAAACCCGCCTCAGCAACCTTTGCCGGCAGAAAGTCGGAGCGTATCCCCTAATAAGGGAATTAAAGATCTTCTAAGTCGTTTTGGCATGGGTAAAAAATCCTGACATTCATAAAGAAAACTTGGCTGGCGCCAAGCCTTACGGCGCTTTGCCATCCGGCATCCAGCCATCCATGGCGATGCTCTAATCTCAAACGTCCTGTTTGAGTCATGGCAGCGCTCTAATCTCAAACGTCCTGTTTGAGTCGGCGGCGAAGGCGGCCGCCAAGTTGCACTTATGCCACCCAAAATTACTTTCTGAAGGGTATCATAAAGGCCGGGTACTGCGACCCGGCCTTTACGTTACCCTTCAATTTCGTTTGGACAGCGCTGCACTAGGCACCTCCTGTGCCGTCGGCAGCGCTCAATGTCCATCCGGGACAGCGCTGCACTAGGCACCTCCTGTGCCGTCGCCTTGGGGATGGTCGATTGGCACATCCGCGATCTCTGGGTAGGCTTGGATTTGCAGTTTCGGTTGGGTTACGTGATGCAGTAGCTTGTTGCCCAACAACAGTACTGCGATCAAGAATAAGATGATCCACGTTGTGGCGAGAAGATAGAAAGCTGCTTTGAATTCGATGAAGATGTGGGGAATTAGAAGCATTTTGACGAGACCTCCAATTGGGTGTGTAAGCAAGAATATTCCGCTAACGAGCAGGGGTTGGTGGATAAGGTAAATCGCTAACGAGTGTTTGCTAAGGCTTTCGACAAGCCGACCCAAACGGCTCGGTGGAATGAGCGTCCTTTTTTCTCCCTCAGTATCAGGTTTATATTCCGTCGCCAAGTGTTCATAGTATTTGAAAAAGAGGACTCCCAGTATGGTTGCGGAAAGATAGGGAAAAAGGGGATAGTAGTCGATTGAGCTAAACTCGCGGTAGGTCAATCCGAAAGGGAGGAGCCAGGTAGGGGAGACAGTTGTACGGAGTGCCGCCCAATACCCACCTGCGCCTATTCCGCTGGCGATGAAAAGGAGAAGCAGAGGTGGTAGACGTAAAAGATAAGGGGAGAGGAGCATGCCCATTCCGAGTAAATGTAAAATGCCAAAGCGAACAAACTCATCTGGCATCCATAAATAAGTCACGAGGGTAATCACCCCTCCCCAGGCCAAAACCTGAAGTCCGCGCTTCAAGGGGTTTTTGCTCAGTCCAGCGGAAAAGCCAGAAAGGATGATAAAGAGGAGGGCGGAGGCTTTACCGATACTGAACCATAGTGGATGATGGTAATCTATAGGGACGTGAGCATACTCCTTGAGATCATAAGCCATATGGTAGAGAATCATCAGTAGGATGGCTGAGGCTCGTAACCTGTCGATCCATGGCAGGCGTGGCAGACGCTTTGGCATAGTGGCTCCTTGATTTTGACAAATTCCTTGTTTATACCAGTCGGAAAGTATATCTTTGTGGTGGCATAAATGCAACTAAGGCTTCCGCCTGCGCTGAGTTTTCTTTACCTATTTTCCCCGCTGATTGCTGGTTTAAACATACTGTTATAGTGGAGATAGGCGATGAAATTAATTAACTAAATTTTCGGTAAATTATTGTATAATTTGAACATAGTTATTATACTAATTTTTTGATAAGCTCATGATGAAGGCACAGACTATTTAAAATATTCATTTTTCGGATAAAACCTTTAACGTGAGGATAAAAGAGTAGAGGAGAAAGATATGGTATAGAAAAAAGGTGGGCAATGCGTTGGAGCGACAAGCTGCAAGATACCTTGATTGTGTGTGCCCTATATTCATGGGAGGGGGGGATAATAAATCGGGACATCCAGTGGCATACCCGTATCGCTCGGGTTGTTGCCGTTCTCTACTGCTAAGTGTGGGGTCGTTGGTTGCCCTAAATAAGAGACCTAAGGAGGACGTTATATGGCTGTAAGTGAGCAAATTGATTTAATGGCAGATGTTTCGGGAAGTAGTTTGTATAATCCGGATTTAGCCCCAGTGCAAATTAAGAACCGCAATTGGAACACGTATAATTATGCGGCCCTCTGGATTGGGATGGCTCATTGTATTCCTACTTATATGCTGGCATCAGGATTAATTTCTCTAGGGATGAATTGGAAACAGGCCATTTTCACGATCACGTTGGGTAATCTCATTGTCTTGATCCCTATCTTGCTAAACGCCCATCCCGGAACGAAATATGGCATTCCTTTTCCGGTCTTGGCGCGAGCGTCTTTCGGGACCAAAGGGGCTAATATTCCCGCCATACTCCGGGCCGGGGTAGCGTGCGGATGGTTCGGGATTAACACTTTTATCGGGGGAGCGGCTCTGAATAACTTTATGACAGTGCTTTTTCCCGCATGGAAAAACCTCGGGGGTAGTTTCAACATCGCCGGGTTAACTTTACCAGGCTTAATTACCTTTTTAGCTTTCTGGGGGATTCACATTTTCATTATTTACAGAGGAATGAATGCGATCCGCATCTTCGAAAACTGGGCAGCCCCTCTCGTTTTGATCATGGCAATTATGCTGTTAGTGTACGTCGTAAGTAAAGCCGGTTTGGGTCCGATTTTGTCTGACCCTGGTAAGCTTACTAATTTCAAGGATTTCTTACCAGTCTTTGTACCTTCCCTTACTGGGATGATCGCTTTTTGGGCGACGTTATCCCTTAATATTCCAGATTTTACCCGGTTCAGCAAGGGTCAGAAAGAGCAGATTATCGGGCAGACCGTCGGATTAGTTCCCACGATGACGATTTTCTCCTCGATCGGAGTCATTATTACCTCCGCGACTCTTGTCCTTTATGGGAAGGCTATGTGGGATCCCAGTGAAATTCTACTCAAGTTTTCCAATCCCTTTGTATTGCTTTTCTCTTTGTTTGGGATTCTGGTTGCATCGGTTTCGGTGAATATTGCGGCTAATATAGTGTCACCGGCAAATGACTTTTCTAATTTGTCTCCTAAACATATTTCTTTTAAAACGGGCGGGTTGATTACTGGTCTGATTGGAATTGTTATGATGCCATGGAAACTAATGTCCAATGCCGGTGATTATATCTTTAACTGGCTGGGTGTCTACTCCGGATTTCTTGGTCCCATTGCCGCCATTTTAATCGTCGACTACTTCATTTTGCGTAAAAAGAAATTAATCTTGGAAGATCTCTATAATGATCAAAGCGGAGAGTACACTTATAGCAATGGGTTTAATTTTGCTAGCATTATTGCGCTGGCTCTCGGGATTGTGGTAGCCCTGATAGGTAAGGTTGTCCCCTCGCTTTCCTGGTTGTTTAGTTATGCTTGGTTTGTTGGGTTTTTCGTCTCAGGGATTGCCTACTATATTTTAATGAAATCCGCTCCGGTAGCCTTTAATGTTGGCGCTGAGTTAAAAAACACGTATTCAGCTTGAAGATAAGTAAATTGCTTATCCTGCTCTAGGATAGCGGACACAAAGGAAAAATGAGGTAAACGAGGATCAAGAGGCGTGGGTGCCCACGCCTCCAAGTCCTACCGTTTAGGCAGTGGCAGGACAAAGTTTCGGACTGGGAATTCCCAGAAAATATTGAGGGAGGTATCAGATATGATTGTCAGAAGTGCTCTGATCCAGGCCAAGGCCAACATGCCAAAAGATGAAGCGATTAGCAAACACATCCGGTTAATTGATGAAGCGGCTAAACAGGGATCTAAAATCACGTGTTTACAGGAAATATTTTTTGGTCCTTACTTTGCACAACAGCAGGATCCAAAATGGTATAACACTGCGGAGAAGATTCCTGGGCCAACAACTGAGATCATGCAGGAACTTGCGCGAAAGCATCAAATGGTTCTGATCGTTCCTATCTATGAAGTGGCTATGACAGGAGTCTATTATAACACGGCTGTTGTTATTGATGCTGATGGGAAAATTCTTGGCATCTATCGGAAAAATCATATTCCTCAGGTTAAAGAATTCTGGGAGAAATTCTACTTTAAACCAGGAAACTTAGGATACCCCGTTTTTGAGACGGCATATGGCAAAGTCGGTGTTTACATTTGCTATGATAGGCATTTCCCAGAGGGGGCACGTTTGCTCGGACTAAATGGTGCTGAAATCGTCTACAACCCGTCGGCCACAATCGAGAGTCTGTCAAAGTATCTATGGTTTCTTGAACAGCGGGGCCATGCCGTGGCCAATGGCTATTTCGTTGGCGCTGTCAATAGAGTTGGTGTCGAAGAAGGCTTTGGAGCAGGGAAGTTCTTCGGTTCGAGTTATTTCTGTGATCCTAAGGGGAACATTTTGGCCCAAGGGGGCGACATGGATGACGAAGTGGTAGTGGCCGACCTCGAATTAGATATGATCAAGGAGACTCGGGATTTATGGCAGTTTTATCGTGATCGGAGACCGGAGACCTATAGTGATTTATTGAAGCTGTTACCCTAAGAAAGAGTGTACCCCAACAGAGCGTGTACCCCAACATTACACCCAATTCATACATTGAAAGGGTGGGAAAACAAATGGAAACATATGATCTATTGGTGAGCAATGGTATTCTTGTGACAGCTGCAGATACTTATCAGGCCGATGTGGCCATCATGAACGGCAAAATTGCTTTAATCGGCCAGAAGTTAAATGTGCCGGCGAAGACTGTCCTAAACGCTACGGGAAAATATCTTCTCCCTGGTGGCATCGATGTGCATACTCATTTGGATATGCCATTTGGAGGCACGGTTTCCAGCGATGATTTTGCTTCCGGCACCATCGCAGCTGCCAGCGGTGGTACCACGACGATAGTGGATTTTGCCATCCAGGCCAAAGGACAGACATTGGCTGAAACGGCTGAAACGTGGCATAGAAAAGCCGATGGAAAAGCTGTGATTGATTATGGTCTGCACATTGCAATGACAGATGTGGATGACAAAATTGTCGCTGAAATGGCGGAAATGATTGCGAAAGGATATCCAAGTTTTAAGTTGTTCATGACCTACGATGGGTTGCGGGTGAATGATGATGTCTTGATGAAAACGTTGTTGCAAACCAAGGAACATAGTGGCTTGGTGAGTGTGCATGCTGAAAATTACTATGTGATTGACTATCTGATTAAAGAGTTTCTAGACCAAGGTAAGAGCGAACCGAAATATCACGCATTAAGCCGACCGCCCCTCGCAGAAGCGGAAGCGACCGGGCGGGCTATCAAACTGGCAAAATTAGTGAATGCTCCCCTTTATGTGGTGCATTTGAGTTGCCAGGAAGCCTTGGAAGAGGTAGTCCGGGCCAGGGATGAAGGTTTTCCAATTATGGCGGAAACCTGCCCACAATATTTGTTATTATCGGAAGACAATTACGAGGAATCAGATTTCCAGGGCGCCAAGTATGTCATGTCACCTCCCCTCCGTTCAAAAGCAAACCATCCCGTTCTCTGGCAAGCCTTGGCACAGGGAAAATTGCAGGTTGTCGCTACGGACCATTGTCCATTCTTCTTTAAAGGGCAAAAGGATATGGGACGGAATTTTTTCGGAAAGATTCCGAATGGAGCTCCGGGTATTGAGGCTAGATTGAGCCTGTTGCATACTTATGGGGTAGGAACTAATGTACTGAGCCTGCAGAAGTTTGTGGAGCTGACTTCAACCAACCCGGCGAAAGTTTTCGGGTTGTACCCGGAAAAAGGGACGATTGCTGTCGGTAGTGATGCGGATCTGGTTGTTTTCGATCCTCATATGGAGAGAACGATTAGCAAGGAGATTCTACATGAAAATGTGGATTATACGCCTTATGAAGGTTTTAAAGTAAAAGGCTATCCGGTTGCAACGATTGCTCGGGGGCAGGTCATTGTGGAAAACAGCAAGTTTATTGGAAAAAGAGGAGAAGGACGCTTTATTAAGAGGAAGGCCCCCATATTCGTATAGCACTGTGGGTGGATGAAGAAAAAGCGGATCTTTTGATTCCAAGCCATTGATGCCTAGACTTAACGGTTGGGCCGCTACCGTTGGTGACGGCCTAACAACCGCCAGCTTTGCTTTTCCCTTGATGACTTCGGGGTATCCAGAAAAGCAGAATACCGCTGAGGAGGAGACAGATTTATGGTAGCACCGGCCAACAAGATTGATTTACGGACTGAGTTTTGTGGTCTGATATTTCCCAATCCGTTTGTCCTAGCTTCTGCTCCACCCACTGCCAGTGGAGCGATGATTAAAAAAGCCTTTAAGTTGGGTTGGGGTGGTGCGGTCATTAAGACCTTGAAGCCTGACGATATGCAAATCGTTGATGTCACTCCGCGCTTCGCTACTTTGAAAAGCAGCCATGGAGAAACGATTGGTTTTGAGAACATGGAATTGGTGACGAAGCGACCGCTCGGGATCTGGCTGAAGGAAATTCGCGAAATTAAGAGCGAGTTTCCGGATAGAGTCCTTATCGCCAGTATCATGGCAGATATCAAAAAAGAATCTTGGCAGAACTTAGCGAAAGCCGCAGAGGGTGCAGGTGCCGATGCCATCGAACTGAATCTTTCTTGCCCTCATGGGATGCCCGAGAGGGGAATAGGGGCGGCTGTAGGCCAAAAACCCGAACTCACGAAACTGATCACTTCTTGGGTCACGGAAGTGGCCGAGGTACCTGTGTTTATTAAACTCACACCTAACGTGACGGATATCGAACCCATTGCGGAGGCTGCGCTGGAAGGTGGGGCGGATGCATTGTCCGCCATCAATACGGTGGAATCCATGATGGGTGTAGATCTCGATACTTTTGTTCCTATGCCATCCGTAGACGGAAGTTCTTCCTATGGCGGCTATTCCGGAATGGCGGTGAAACCGATTGGCCTGAGGGTCGTTTCCCAACTAGCGAAATGGGGCCAGTTGCCCATTTCTGGAATTGGAGGTATCAGTCATTGGGAACATGCTGTGGAATATATGTTGGTGGGCGCCAGCAATGTCCAAATCTGCACTGCAGTCATGCTCAAAGGGTACGGAATTATCCATGACTTAATCAAAGGCCTGGAGCAGTATTTAGAGAAGAAAAGCTTTACTTCCGTAAAAGAAATCATCGGCTTGTCCTTGCCCAAAATTATTGCCCATTCCAGCCTGGACAGAAGTAAAGCGATGATGGCACAGGTAAATCAGGAGTGGTGTACCGGCTGTAATCTTTGTGTAACGGTCTGTGAGGATGCGGGCTATGCAGCTATTTCGGGTGGACCAAACAAAACGATATATATCGATTCGAAAAAATGTGACGGATGTTCCCTCTGCACCCATGTATGCAGGCGGAAGGCTTTGAACATGGTTGTTAATCCGGTGAGAAAGGAGATTCGGGGGTAGGGTGAATTGCTTGCGGAAATAATCAACGAGAAAATGCGGTGGCGTATGAATAAAGGGAGGGCAAAAAAGATGGCAGCTAAAAATCAAACTGCGAAACGTGGCATGGATAAAGAGGAGTTATTGGTAAAAGACCGGGAGCATATGTGGCACCACATGGCCCCGTTTAATCCCAATCCTTTAATTGTGACGGAAGGAAACGGATCATGGATTACCGACATTGACGGGAATCGTTATTTGGATGGTATGTCCGGCATCTGGTGTGTGAATATTGGCTATGGACGTCAGGAACTTGCTGATGCCGCTTATGAGCAGTTGAAAAAACTTTCTTATTATCCTCTCACACAAAGTCATGTTCCTGCAATTGAACTCTCAAAGAAAATCAGCGATTGGTTAGGGGGGGATTACCGGATTTTTTTCTCTAACAGTGGCTCCGAAGCGAATGAAGTGGCTTTTAAAGTGGCACGGCAATATCATCAGTATAAAGGCCAGTCTCACCGATACAAAGTGATTTCCCGTTACCGGGCTTACCATGGTAATTCTATGGGATCATTGGCCGCAACGGGTCAATCTTTACGAAAGGCTACGTATGAACCCCTAGCACCTGGTTTTCTTCATGTATCTCCGCCTTATTGCTATCGTTGTTCATTTGGCAAGACCTATGGTCAATGCAATTTGGAATGTGCCGAAATTTTTGATGAAGTGATTAATTGGGAAGGAGCGGAAACGGTTGCCGAGGTGATCATGGAGCCGGTCATCACCGGAGGTGGAGTGATCGTTCCTCCCCCGGAATATCTACCGCGGGTACGGGAGATCTGTGACAAACATGGGGTTCTCTTGCACATTGATGAAGTGATTTGCGGGTTTGGACGGTCTGGTCGTAAATTCGGCCACCAAAATTTCGGAGTTCAACCTGACATTGTGACGATGGCGGCAGGGATTACCAGTGCATATTTGCCTTTATCGGCCACCGCCGTGCGGGCAGAAATTGCTGATACTTTTATGGGTAGCGCCCAAAATCAGCACTTCCGGCATATTAGCACCTTCGGGGGCAACCCAGTTGCTTGTGCATTAGCCATTCGGAACATGGATATTATGGATGAGGAAAATTTAATAGGGAAGGCCGATCAACTGGGGAGTGAGTTAAGGGAAAAGCTAGCAGCTATTGCTGATCATCCTAATGTGGGTGATATTCGCAGTTTCGGCTTCTTGGCCGGAATCGAGATGGTTGAAGATAAGGAAAGCAAAGAAGCGGCAGCTCCGGATAAAGTAGTAAAGGTGATTAATGAATGCAAGAGCCGCGGGCTCATTATCGGGAAAAACGGTGACACCATTCCTGGATACAATAATATTTTGACACTGTCGCCACCGTTCTCTACGACGAGTGAAGAGATTGATTTTATGGTAAGAGTTCTCAAGGAAGCGTTCGCTACTTTATAAACGAGAATTACTTTGAAAGTTGACAAGAGGAAGGGAGACATAATAATGGCTGTACCAACAAATGGAGAGCAAATTCGAAACTTTATTAACGGAACCTGGGTAGAGTCTGCAACCAACCATTATGAGGATGTTTACAACCCTGCCACCGGAGAGGTTCTGGCTCGGGTACCATTTTCCGGGAAGGACGAAGTTGATATTGCGGTAAAAGCGGCGGTAGAGGCTTTTCCCGCATGGAGTTCGACTCCGGTAAACGAACGGGCTAAAATCATGTTCCGGTTTCAACACTTACTGGTTGAGCATCAGGATGAATTAGCCAGGCTGATAACCATGGAAAATGGAAAAAACCTATCGGAAGCCAGTGCCGAAGTTTATCGAAGCATCGAAATGGTAGAATTTGCTGCTGGTATGCCTACTCTAATGATGGGTGACGTATTGCCGAATATTGCCCACAGTCTGGATGGTCAGACAATCCGCTTGCCGTTGGGTGTTGTGGCCGGCATTGTGCCTTTTAATTTTCCCTTAATGGTTCCTTTCTGGATGTACCCTATAGCAATTACCGCAGGCAATACCTTTGTGCTTAAACCTTCGGAGCGCACGCCGATTTCTTCAATTCGAGGCATCGAACTGCTGAAAGAGGCCGGCCTACCAGACGGGGTATTGAATATCGTTAACGGGGCCCGCGATGTGGTGAACGGAATCCTGGAGCATCCGGAAATCAAGGCCGTTTCGTTTGTAGGTTCCGAACCCGTCGCGGAATATATTTATAAGACGGCTGCGGCTCATGGTAAGCGGGTGCAGGCTCTCTCCGGGGCTAAAAACCATCACCTAGTGATGCCCGATTGCGACTTGCGCCGGGCAGCAAAGACGATCATCAGTTCGGCTTTTGGCAACGCCGGGGAGCGATGTATGGCCGCCAGCGTTGTGGTAGCCGTCGAGAACGTGGCTGAACGGCTTGTGCAGATGCTTATCGAGGAGTCTGATGCTCTGCGCATGGGTAATGGATTAGGAGATAGTATTGAATTAGGCCCGGTCATCAGATCCAACCATTTGGAGCGGGTGCACAGTTTTATCGATAAAGGCTTACAAGAAGGAGCTGTTTTTGCGAGAGATGGTCGCATAGATGCCAGGCACTATAGCAAAGGTTATTTCCTTGGTCCGACGATTTTCGATCACGCTGCGCCGGAAATGACCATTATCCGGGAAGAAATATTTGCCCCTGTCTTAAGCATCATCCGTGTGCAAGATTTTGAAGAGGGGCTCGCTACTATTAAGAAATCGCGTTTTGGCAATGGTTCCACTATCTATACCAATAGCGGGTATTATGGCCGGGAGTTTGTCCTGCGGGTTGAAGCAGGAATGATCGGCGTCAATGTCGGGGTGCCAGCTCCGATGGGATTTTTCCCATTCTCTGGGTCAAAACGCTCTTTCTTCGGGGATTTGCATGCCAATGGTAAGGACGGGGTAGAGTTCTATACCCGGAAAAAGACCATTACTTCCCGCTGGTTTGAACAAGGGGATATAAATATCGGTTCTCAGAAGATTTTTGTGAAATAAGGGCTCAAAAAGAATTTACCCTCAATTCGGTTAGCCGATCTGAGGGTTTTTCTCTTTGGGGCCAGATTGATCTTGCAAACTGCCACATCATTGTGTCAATATAAGGATGAACCTTTTGAATCCATTCGTGATGTTTATGACGCATCATGACGTAATGCCAGGCAGGGCGGGAGAGCAGAGAACATGGAGCATAAGCCTGAAGGATTACTACAACTGATAGAAAAAGATAAGCTGGTGCAAATTATCAAGACGTTTACAAAAGCGACGGATATCACCATCGATATCAATGATGCCGCGGGATTGCCGGTGGTTCAACACGATTATTTTTATGGTTTTTGCCGGAGTGTCCGGTCGACGCAGAAGGGTTTGGAACGCTGTATTCATTCTAATGCCAGGCTAGGATTTCAGACGGTAGAGCAGGGAGGTTCATGTACAGGAAAATGCTACGCTGGAGTGGTACTCATGTCCGTACCGATTCTGGTCGAGGGTCAGTTTTACGGCTCGATCACATGTGGCCAGATGCACTTACATCGACCCGAAGGATATGAGATTGATGAGATGTTGGAGGCAACGCGGGATTTGGGTCTTGATCACGAGTATTTAAAGCAGACATTTCAGGAGATCCAAGTCATTAGTTTAGAAAAAAGCCAGGGTGCCGTCGGACTGATTCAGTTTGTAGTGAACTATATCGTTGAATTGATGGTTCGGTCCAAGATGCAAGAGGAGCTGAGTCGCGAGAAATTGAAGGCGGCGGAGGATACACGTCTGATTGTTGAGTTAGAGCACACGCTGCAAAAGGCGGAGTTAAAAAATCTGCAGGCCCAGATTAAACCCCACTTTTTGTTCAATACGTTAAATACGATCAGCAGCTTGGTCACGCTGGGTGAGAATCGGGAAGGCCTAGATACACTCTTTGCGCTCTCCGATCTTCTGCGGCATAATGTGGATCATCCCGGAGAACTGGTCACTTTGCGTGAAGAATTACACTATATTGAAAGTTATCTTTTGATTCAAAAAAAAAGATTTGGCACCCGGCTAGAAGTAAGGATGGAAGTTCCGGAGGATTTGCAGGAGAGGATCATACCTTTTTTGAGTCTTCAACCTCTGGTGGAGAATGCTTGTATTCATGGGCTGGAACCGAAAGAAGGACTCGGCCACATTTGGATCCGTGGTGAAAAGTTTAGTGATCGCGTAGAGATTGCTGTAATCGATGACGGAGTGGGCATATCTTCCCTATACTGGGGGGACACTGAAGGGGAAAATAGGTCGGCGGGTCAGGGGATCGGCCTGCGCAATGTTCATCGACGGCTGCAACTTCAGTTTGGCCGGGAATTTGGAGTTCAATGGACGAGCTCATCGGGAAGAACCATCGTTAAGCTGATCATGCCATCAGAGGAATGACTCGTTTTGCTCATGAAAAAAGAGCGGGCCCGATTTGAGGTCCGCTCTTAGAGACAAGGGTGATCTTTGTAACGGAGGCGATTAACGGAAGGTGGCAGGAACTTCAGTCACATCCTGCAGTGGAGTGTAAGCCAAGTTCAAGGCCGTCGCAACGGCTTGGTAGGTCAGCTTGCCGTGGATGACATTGACGCCACGCGCCAGGGCCAGATCGGTACGGATAGCTTCAGCATAACCGAAGTTCGCCAGTTTCAGGGCATACGGCAGAGTTACGTTGGTCAGAGCTAAAGTGGAAGTGCGCGCAACAGCTCCAGGCATGTTGGCGACACTATAGTGAATCACGCCATGTTTTTCGTAAGTCGGTTCGGCATGGGTTGTTACCCGGTCGATGGTAGCGATGCTGCCACCCTGGTCGATCGCCACATCGACAATGACGGAACCTGGCCGCATCCCTTTGACCATCTCTTCGGTGACGATTTTGGGGGCACGAGCACCAGGAATGAGCACGGCGCCGACCAATAGATCAGCCTCGGCTACAGCATGTTTCAGGTTATAGCTGTTGGACATCAGGGTCTTGAGGCGAGAACCGAAGATGTCATCGAGGGTGCGGAGGCGAGCGGCACTGACATCCAGAAGCGTAACATCTGCTCCGAGACCCAGGGCCATTTTAGCGGCATTGGTGCCAACGATGCCCCCGCCGACAATGGTGACTTTGGCAGGGGATACTCCAGGGACACCGCCCAATAGAATCCCTTTGCCGCCATGGGGTTTTTCCAGAAATTGAGCGCCGATTTGAATCGCCATTCGACCCGCAACTTCACTCATGGGCATCAGCAAAGGCAAACTTCCGTCAGCCGGTTGAACCGTTTCGTAGGCAATGCCGACAATGTTTTTGCGCAACAGGGCTTCTGTTAAGCGGGGTTCAGGTGCCAGATGAAGGTATGTGAACAAAAGCTGACCATCCTTGAACAGGTCATATTCAGATGGGAGCGGTTCTTTGACTTTCATGATCATATCAGCGAGCGCAAATACTTCGGACGGAGTAGCAAGAACCTCAGCTCCGGCTGCCGAGTATTCATCATCATTGAAACCACTGCCGAGACCGGCATTTGTCTCGACCAAGACGCGATGACCGGCTTTGAGGAAAGCGTCCACGCCAGCGGGAGTTAGGGATACGCGATTCTCATTGTTCTTGATCTCTTTTGGTACACCAATTATCATGGGACATGCTCCTTTCAGATGCGTGCCAGAAGAAGTCTCCCACTTCTATTAAGTGTGACTGAATTCGGCACAACTTATACAAATACTGGTTTTTCAGTAGGGGAGTACTGATATTCCCACTGAATAATCGGGCGAAGCGAGTTCGCTGTCTAAATTATCTCACAATGATGAATTTACACCAGAGAGTGTGAGGTTTATTTATCATGAAATGTTGTCGCATTTTGTAAGGGGATCTATTAAAATGTTGACATGAACAGGTAAAAACTTGTCATGGATTTTGGTTGCCCAGCCGAGGAGGGGGAGGTAGCTTGTATACGGTTTTGTTGGTTGACGATGAGGAATTGGAACGCAAGGTTGTAGCATTTACCTTACAAAATTCAGGTTTACCGATCGAAATTGTCGGTGAGGCTGCGAATGGGCGCGAGGCTTTGGAACGAGTGGTTAAGACGTGGCCCGAGGTGATTATTATGGATATTAAAATGCCTGGAATAGATGGCCTCGAAGCCACCCGCCAAATTAAAGCGCTTGTCCCAACAACGGAAGTCATTATGTTGACGGCTTACGGGAAGTTTTCTTACTCCCAACAAGCCATCAAAGCACAGGCCGATGATTATCTGCTCAAGCCGATTCAACCGCAACAGTTGATTAAAGCGGTGGCCGAGGCTATAAGTCGGCTGTCGCTAAAAAGGTTACGACCCGGTCCAGCAGTCGACCTGACCAAGATCAGCGAGTGGGTGCGTGCGGGCAATCTGGAAGAGGCGAAGCGAGAATGGGCGATACTTCTGGAATCTGTCGTGCCGTGGGAACAAGCTTTGGGGTATTCTTTGGGCTGGCGTTTGCTCGTGATCGTGGAACAAGTTGTCCTGTCCGTGGGGATTAAGACGGCTGAGGTCACCACATTGGAACAGGAAATGGCGCAGGAATTAGTCCGCATATCTTCCCAGACGAATTTTCAACAATGGGGGGAACGATTATTGGAAAAGTGTCTGGGCTTAATTCGACGGGTGGGCTACTCACAGGATCAGATTGTAGTTCGTCAAGCGATGGAATACATTGAAACTCATTTTACCGAGGATGTATCGTTAGTGAATGTATCAGCCCATATTCATCTGAGTCCAACCTACCTAAGCCGCATCTTTAATAAAAGCGCGGGAATGGGATTTTCGGATTTTGTGGCCAACGTGCGGCTGAAAGCAGCAAAACGACGCTTGCGCAACTCCACGGAAACCATCGATCAGATTGCGGATGCGCTGGGGTTTAGCTCCAGCAGTTATTTCTCTGCAGTTTTTAAAAAGCACGAGGGCGTTACTCCTTCTGAGTATCGGGCCAAACGCAATATATGAACATATCGTGCTTGAATACGATAAGGTGGAGGTGGGCCGGGTGGGCTTTCGTCTTTGGGGAACGCTCATCGTCATCGGGTTGGTGGTGTCGATGTTAGTCGTTCAGAGTTTGTTTGGCACTATCGCTGCTTTGGTGCCGGTCTTGGCTTTGGGTTTTTTTCTTTTGGTTAAGTCTTTCAGGGGTTGGGATAAAATAACAGCCAAAGAAGAGGATAAGAAGTAATCTAAGGATGGAAGGCAAGTTTCAGATGCGAGTGGGATCCACATGAGCGCGTGCTTGGAGGGGTTTTATGAAGTTTCATGTTGAGATATTGAACAAAGAAGGGTATATCTTACGGGGCTATGTGAACGTTCCTTCCTTGGATGCTCGTTATCCTACGGTCATCATGCTCCATGGTTTTACGGGGCATAAGACCGAGGGACGATTCCTTTTTGCCCGCACAGCAGCGAAACTAGAGAGTCAGGGGTTCTGCGTCATTCGTTTTGATTTCGCGCACTCTGGGGACAGTGATGGTTTCTTCGAGTTCATGACGCCGAGTGGAGAAGTTGAAGATACCTTGGAAATCCTCGGTTTTGCCCAGAGACTGCCATATGTAGATCCCCACCGTGTCGCCCTCTTAGGGTACAGCTTGGGCGGATGGGTGGCGAGCTTGGTGGCGGCCCGGGCTCCGGAATGGGTAAAAGCCTTGGTGCTTTGGTCTCCCGGAGGAAACATTGCCGAGGTGCTTGGGGAATTTTTCGAGGGGACAGATAAAGAAATTCACGATTTTGAGGGCCTGCCGATACCTCGACAAGCCTACGATGATGTGTTAAGCGTTGATGTCTATGCGCTTGCTTCCGGATTCAAGGGTAAAGTTTTAATCGTCCATGAGACGGGGGACGAACTGGTTCCCTTTGTTTACGCCGAGCGCTTCAAGGATGTTTATGGGCAACAGGCTGAATTGGTAGCCGTGGATTTCAAGGGACATGCCTTTGAAAATATCGAGATAGAGAAGGATGTTTTGCAGCGAACCGGGGAGTTTCTGACTAAGACGCTATAAAACTACGCAAAGCTGCAGCCATATCTTCTGGGCGGGTTAGGGTGTAGAAATCCCCGAATAACAATTGCAGGGTATTGATATCACTTGTCCAGTCGAAAACAGTAAAGCGGCCTACGATGCGGGCGTTCAGCGTATAATCAAGAGAAGGCTCCGGAGCTGGATAAATCGCGAGGTTAAAGCTTGGGAGATTGAGGCTGTCATAGAAACGCAGCACATGGTGCAAATCCTGGGCGAAATGCTGAATATCTACCGCAGTCAATTCATTGAGTGTGGATTTTCCGTCGAACACGACTGTAAGATCCGCATAGCCGCGCGAAGCGAAAGAAGAGAGCCAATGAATGCCCCCTGTTTGCCAGAGATGACGCTCCCCTGCCCCGCGTTCTTGGGTGACGAGATCCTGCCAAGGATTATGCCCCGTTTCCGTATGGTAGGTTTGCGAGCGGGTGAGGAGAAGGCCATGGCGGTTGCTGGCCTCCGGTCCTGCCAGGGCTTGCATGTGCGGGTGGATGATGGATCCTCCGGCATAGGGCATGTAATTCCAGCCGATCGCTGGAAAATGGGCATTGCTGGGGTTGTGTTCCCGCGCGCGGCACAAAAACTCAATGGAAGCGTTAAGTCCGTCCACGATACGTTCTACGGGAAAATCACTTAGGGGAAGATAGTGCTCAGGCCCCATGACCACAACACCGGAATAGGGGGCATAAGGAGAAATGTTAGGCACTACGAGCGCTTGGCCGGAGCGTATCCGCCCGCCGGGAATCAGACTTTCGGGAAAGAGCGGGGTAGCCTTTTCAATGATTCCAGGACAGAATGGGCAGCCTTTTTCTTGGGAGGCTTTGACGACGGAGGCCCAATCATGGTGGTTCAGGCGAAAGCGACGAAAAGGAAAGAGGCGGGTTAACTCTCCTGTGATCGGATCATGCCGAATTTCTGTCTGCACGTCTGTTTCTTGAAACCCATTACGGGGATCTTGAAAAAATGATTGTCGGATTTCCCGCAAAAACTCTAATGGCATAAGAGCAAACTCCTTTCCGATTCCCCATTCTTGGGGCTTTTTCTTTATCCTGTCAGAAAGTATAAGTTTGTGGAGGATAAGAAAACTTGCGTTGCCGCCGTCGCCAAAGGCTCGGCGCCAGCCGGGTTTTCTTTATTGTAAGCCATATTGAACGAAAATTCAGTAGTGAATACTTTTCCAATCGTGGAGGAATAAATGCTTGTAGGCTTGGAATAGCTAAGGAAAAAGAGATCGGAGGAAAAAACCTTGGCTAAAATTGTTGTAGTTGGCGGAAACTTTGCCGGATTGACCAGTGCTTTAGAGCTTAAACGCAAGCTTGGACAAGGGCACCAAGTGATTATGATTACTAAGTCTCCTGTGTTTCTCTTTATTCCCTCTTTAATCTGGGTGCCGTTTGGGGAACGGGAGATTAAAGATATTACCGTTGCCCTGGAACCGATTGCCAAGAAGGGGGGAGTAGAACTCGTTGTGGCAGAAGTTTCGCAAGTCTTTCCCGACGAAAACAAGCTCATCACGAATAAAGGAGAATATGCTTACGATTATTTGGTGATGGCCACAGGCCCGGAGCTTGCCTTCGATCAAATCGAAGGGCTGGGCCCGAAAGGGAACGTTTCTTATATCGGTACGCCAAATGGGGCGATGGAGACGCGCAAACGCTGGCAGGAGTTTGTGAAAAATCCAGGGCCCGCTGTTATTGGGGCTGCCCAGGCGGCAGGATGCGCTGGGGCAGCGTATGAATTTCTCTTTAACTTTGAGCAGCAATGCCGAGCTGCCGGAATCCGTAACAAAGTCAACATTACTTGGCTAACACCGGAACCCTTCCTTGGGCACTTCGGAATCGGTGGAATTGCTGGTGGAGAGCAGATGCTCAAGGGGTTTATGAAGCTTTTAAATATCCATTACATTACCGAGGCCGAGATTGAAAAGGTCGGTTCCGATACGATTGAACTCAAGGGCGGAACGGTGCTTCCTTATCAGTTTGCCATGATTATGCCCGCCTTTATTGGAGCGGATGTCGTACGCAAGTCGCCTGGTTTAGGGAATGAGAAAGGCTATATTCCCGTCGATGATACCTATCAGCATAAGCATTATCCGAACATTTTTGCCGTGGGGATCGCGGCAGACTATCCCATTCCATTTAAGACCCGGGTGCCAATGGGGATGCCTAAGACAGGGTATCCTGCTGATGAATCAGCCAAAACCGCGGCAGAAAATATCGTCAGGCTCATCCATGGGCAGACTACGTTAAAAGAAAGGCCTATGGGCAAAATTCCAGGTCTCTGTATCATGGATGCTGGTAAGAAAGAGGTTATTATCCTTTCAGACAGCCTACTCAAACCTCGAAAATTTGCTGTAATGCTCCCGAATCCCATCTATGATGTGAGCAAGCGGATGTTTGAGAAGTATTTTCTCTGGAAAGTGCGCAAAGGGTATAGTTGGTTACCTTAAATTCGGCATTGGTCATAGGCAAAAGATGACCAGGCAACAAGCATGATGAAGAGGTTTCCTTTAGGCAAAGGGGACCTCTTTTTCTGCACTCTATTATTTGGCAAAACGAGTTTACTTGCCCCCCTAAAAACTAGCTATCTGTCCGTATAGAAGAATAGAGGGGAAGAAGACCCCCGAAGCTTGAAAGAAGGAAGTGGATATGATGAAGAAACCGTTGGCATTGGTTTTGAGTTTAGCGTTAAGCACCATCCCGCTGACTGTCCCGGCTTATGCCGATACGCTGCCAACCACGGATGCTGCAGTGACAACGACTACAACTGCGTCAACCGATACTTCTGCTCCTAGCGAAGTGATCACAGCAGTTCCCGTCCCCGACCCGTCAACTACAACGACCACTCCAACTACAACCGATGGCACGACAGTACCGAATCTTCCCCCTGTGCAAGACTCCAATGGCCAAACGGTAAACCCCGGCACGCTGCCAGACTCACCGTTTTACTGGTTGAGTAATTTTATTCAGAAACTTCAATTGGCTCTAACCTTTGATCCGGCACAGAAAGCGGTATTGGAAGAGCGGCTGGCACTCCAGAAACTCGCGGCGGCACGTGAGATGTTGAGCAAAGGCAAAGAGGAGCATGCGCAGAAAGCCATGCAAGAATATACAGAGAAGATTACTAATGCCCAGGAATTTCTCAGCAAAGTGAAGGATCCGGCTTCAGAGGAAGCACAGAAACTCCAAGAGGCTTTGGCCCAAACCGATGCGAAGAATATCCAAGTATTAAGTGGCCTTCTCGATAAGCTTCCGCCTCAAGCCGCTCAGAAAGTCGCTTTAAATGTGGTTCGTTCTATGGAAAAGGCGGTTGACAAAATGGAGCCCGCCGAAAAGCAAGAACTGAATAAAGAGATGAATAAGGTCGCCCAGAAAGTCGCTCAGACGAACTTAGATCAGGAAGCCAAAGAAGCCTTGACCAATTTCCGAAAAACGCTTGAAGTGGCCGTAAAAGAGCAAAAATCAAATCCGGGTCAGGAAAAGAAACAAGCTCAGATCAAGCAAGCAGAACAAGAGCAGGATCAAGAGAAGGACCAGGAACAAAAGGTTGCCGATGAAAATACAACCCAGGCTCAGTCCCCAGCGACAAACGCGGCTGGGCAGCAGACACAAGTTCAAACTCAAATCCAGACCCAGACCCAATTAGATGCTCAAACTAAAACGCAAGCCCCGGCTCAAAACACGCAGGCTTCGAGTGGAAATGCTGTTCAAACTCATACATCTCAAGGAGGGAATCCAGGCTATACTCCAGCCCAAAAAGAAAATGCTAAATCTTACGGGAAAGAAAAGCGTGACAACGATAAAGGCGGTAAGTCCGGGCGTGACGACGACTAACGGGTATAAATAAAATCAAAATTCAATAGAACCACAGGCGTCGGATAAAAAGAAGGGCTATCCCAGTGTATACTGGAATAGCCCTTTCGAGTTCAATAAGCATTAAACGATTCGATTCAAGCGTTTAACCCGCTCCTGAATCGGGGGATGGGTACTGAACAGGGAGACGAGCCGTTGAGCGGATAGCGGATTAACAATAAAGAGATGACTTGCAGCCGGGTTGACATCCATCGGAATGGCACTTGAGGCGCGTTCCAGTTTCAAGAGGGCTTGAGCCAGCCCATAGGGGCGTCCGGCTATGCGTGCTCCTGTTTCATCCGCTAAATACTCGCGTGAGCGGGAAACAGCCATCTGAACAAGTAACGCAGCAATGGGGCCGAGAATAATGAGCGGAAGCGCGGCCAAGCCACCGCCCTCTTCGTCATCACGGTTCATGCCGCCAAACATCAGAGCCCACTGAGCCCAATGGGCCAAGGTCGTAATGACTCCGGCCATGACAGCCGCCAGAGTGCTGATGAGAATATCGCGGTTCTTGACATGCGCTAGTTCATGGGCGAGAACCCCCTCTAACTCCTCTTGATTCAGAAGATGGAGTAGCCCAGAGGTTACGGCTACGGCCGCATGGTCAGGGTTTCGTCCGGTCGCAAAAGCGTTTGGCTGAGGTGATGGGGTCATATAGAGCCTTGGCATTGGCAGTTGCGCATTGGCCGCTAAACGCTCAACCAGTGCATAAAGCCCTGGGTTGTCCTGGCGGGCCAAAGGCTGGGCATGAGTCATCGCTAAGGCAATCTTATCGCTGAACCAGTAGCTGCCCCCATTCATGAAGAGTGCAAAGACGAAGGCCATAACCATCCCTTGCTGGCCGCCTAATGCTCCCCCAGCAAGGATAACCAAGATAGTCAATAGACTCATAAGTGTCAAGGTTTTAATCTGATTTCCCAGTCCCATGGTTCTGAACTCCTTTCGTTAAGAGACAAGATGATGAACGGAAATTTAACCAACTCTATCATACCATGAGAGCCGGCTTGTGTGAAGTTGGTGAGAGGGAAGAATCGACCTAATAATCATTGGATCCTCCAGAGATACTAAGACAGGGCGGCATACATGAAACAGAACAGATTAGAAGTTGATAGCAAACTTTACATCAATTTTACTTTCGGTTCATGGTCCCTTAACAAAACATGCCTATAATTCAAGACGAACCCAAACGAAGGAGGAAAATAATAGCATGTTTAAAATGAAGTCTAAAATCGCGCTTCTCAGTGCAGCCTTGATTGGTACCCTTGCTCTGGCAGGATGTGGACAAGCTTCTCAATCGCAAAATCAGGGTGCACAAGCCGGGAAGGCTGACAAGAAAACAGTGACATCTGCGGGCTCAACCGCGCTTCAACCCTTGGTGGCGATTGCCTCAAAGGAGTTTATGCAGGCCAAACAAGGTGTACAGGTGAATGTCAGCGGCGGCGGCTCATTTACCGGCCTTAACAATGTGGCGAGCGGTTCCATTGATATCGGAAATTCTGACGTATTCGTAACTGATGAGCTGAAGGATAAAGGGCTAGTGGATCATCAAGTGGCCGTGGCTCCCTTCCTGATTATTACGAACAAGAGTGTTACGGTGGATACCTTGACCAAACAGCAGCTTAAAGACATCTTTACAGGTAAGATCACGAACTGGAAAGATGTTGGCGGCAATGACCAAAAGATTTCTATCATTGGCCGGGCGAAGTCTTCGGGTTCTCGCGCTACCATTTCCAAGATTGTGATGGATGGACAAGATTTCACGCCCTCGGCTGCTTCCCAGGATTCTACAGGCACCCTAATCACAGGGGTCGCTCAAACTCCAGGAGCGATTGGCTACATTGATGCGGCATATTTAAAAGACACAGTGAAAGCCTTGAAGTACAACGGTGTGGCTTATAGCCCTGATACCGTGGCCAATGGACAATATCCTATCTACGCTTTCGAGCACATGTATACCAAAGGTGAACCGACTGCCAACGTTAAGGCTTTCCTGGATTATATGATGAGTCCGGATTTTCAAAATAAGAACGTGGAAAAAGCGGGGTTCTTGCCTGTGAGCAAGATGAAGAAGCAGTAAAATAAAGATGACAAAGTATCCATAAAATGTAGTTACAAAAGCAAGGAGCCAGGGAGTTTTCCCGGCTCCTTTATATTTGTTGTCTCGCTTGCCACTCCGGGGCCGTACAGACGTTTATAACTCCCGAAACCAAGGTGATGGAGAAATAAATCCGGAATAACTGTATAGATGATTATTCCGAAACTAATGATAGATAAGGTATAGTCCCAATGCATCCGACCTCTCCTAAAATTCCAACTTGTGATTTTTTGGTGAGCTAGATTGCTAAAGTATCTCCGGTGTCCGGAAAAATCATTACAGAGGGTGGAGCTTAACGTTAATAAAAACCAGCGCAGTGTTTCATACTATGTTCTGTTTGCTAATGGGATTCTTACCATTATCGAAATAAGAGGAGGAGAATTTGTGAAAGTAACTTTTCCCCATATGGGAAACCTGTGGATTATCATCAAATCTCTATTTGAGTCATTAGATATAGACGTTGTTGTACCCCCGGCCAACAGCAAGAGCACCCTGAATCTTGGGACAAAACTCTCGCCCGAATCTTCCTGTCTTCCGCTGAAGCTTAACCTTGGCAACTTTATTGAGGCCGCAGAAGCGGGAGCGGATACAATTGCAATAACGGGAGGAGTCGGGCCTTGCCGATTCGGCTATTATGGGGAATTGGAGAGACAGATCCTACATGATGCGGGATATCCATACGAGGTAATAATCTTGGAACCACCGGATGGAAGCCTTCTCGGATTAGCAAAGCGGATCCGTTACCTGGCAGGTCGAAAAAACTCTTGGGCTAAAATCTTGGGGGAGATCCGCTTTGCTTATTATAAATCCGTCGCTCTCGACCGGACCGAAGATTTGATCCATGCCGCCCGTCCGCGCTTAAGTAATCCTGTGGAAACAGAGAGAATGTATAAGGAAGCAAAGACGCGTCTTAGCCAGGCCACAAGTTATTCTGGTGTTCGGGAATCAGTGCACTGGTTGCAGGGCAGCATTCGTGAAAGGCAGTCAAATGATCCGGAAAAGGGCAAAGGAGCCGGTGAACCCTTGAGAATCGGTATTGTCGGAGAGATCTACACAGTTCTCGATCCTTTTTCTTCGGTGGATGTAGAGCAGCAACTCGGCCAATTAGGTGTTCATGTGGATCGTTCCATCTACCTGTCCGGGTGGGTAGGCGAGAATATTTTCCATGGATTGGTTCAAGGGTATCGCTCCATGTTACCGTATCATAAGTTGGCAAAACCTTACTTGTCTCATTTCGTCGGGGGCCATGGACAGGAAAGCGTGGGAGCGGCAATTCAGTATGCTCAGGAAGGCTTCGACGGGGTCATTCATTTGTTTCCCCTCACATGTATGCCTGAGATTGTGGCCAAGAGTATTTTGCCTAAAGTACAGAAAGATTATCAGATTCCAATTATGACACTCATGGTAGACGAACATACTGGGCGGGCCGGGGTGCAAACCCGTTTGGAAGCTTTTGTCGACTTATTAGAACGTAAACGCCTGAAAAAAGAGCCAGTTCTGGCGAACAAAGTCCAGGTAAGTGATGCAGCAAAGTAGGGTAGTGTAAAAAAGCGATACTTTGACTGGAAACATAGTGCAGATTATGGAACAAAAAACGAGAACACTCTCTGGTAAGGAAAAACCTACTTCCAGAGAGTGTTGTTTTCTTAATCCATAATCCGATCCATCAGGTAGTCTGTTGATTCATTTCGTTATTTTGAGTGACGTATTGCAAACGTCCATTCAGTACGTTGATATGACGCTGAGCATCTTGTGATAATTCTTGGAACATCTGTTTTGCCGATTGGTCTTGTGTCGATTGCGCAAAGCTTGAGTAGGTACCAAGGGCTGACTGGGCCGCGGCTACGGCTTTCTGCAAGTCTTGTTGAACAGTCAAAGAAAACCCCTCCTTAAATAACTAGTTTTTGGACAACCTTAAGGTAGTATTGGAAAATGCATATAAAAATATGCGGAGTATATAGCCTTTAAACTGGGAATTATAAAATAAGAATTCGAATATAAAGGGGCTAAGATAAATGCTGGGGCACTTGGAAAAACTGTTGTCACTTGCAATTAATGTTCGTCCCGGAGATGTTATTCTAGTTCGTGGTTCGACGTGGATAGATCGTACAATTCAAGGAATAACACGAAGCAGGTATAGTCATGTCGCGGGTATTATTAAACAAAACGAAATTATCGATCTTCTACCATTTTCAAAAGCTGGATATAGAAACCTCTGGTTATATGCCGGACAAGCGGATGTATTCACTTGCGATACTTTAACAGAGGAACAACGGAAAAAGATCGTTAATAATGTCATAGGCAAAGTCGGAACAAGCTATGATTATTTACTACTAATATGGCAAGTATCCAGATATTTATTGAATTGGGAATGGTCTTACGAAAATACTAAGCATAGTCTTTGCTCCACACTCTGGGCTGATGCCTATCGTAAGGTTGGGGTTGAACTGTGCCCCGATGTAGCTTATCCTTCCCCAGGGGATTTAGCAGACTCAAGGTTATTGCGGCAGGTTTGGAGCTACTGAGAAGCAGTAAAATTGCCCTTGCACCCTCGTTTCCAGGGAGTGTATTAAAGCATCGGCTACTTGATGACGTCCTGTAGGGAGCTGCAAAAACGGTAAGAACAAGATTTTTTTCATCCCTGATTTTTGCCCCCCTTTATCCCCGATGTTTTGCTTTGATAAAACGAGTTCACTCAGGATTTTCCATTGCGGGAGGACGGGAATGCATAATATTGGCTGGGGTGATATCAACCCTGCCCTCGACGGCAAAGGTGGTTTTCTGATAATACTCCCGCCAGTTGCTCGCTACGGTGTCCCAGTCATTGGGATAGCGATTCATGATTTAGTCCCCGACGCCGAATATGTCCGCGTCATAGTCTGTTTGCGCTGTGGTCAGAAGTGCTTCGGCCCAGGCGTTTTTGCGCACTCTGACGTTATGAGCAGCAGTCCGGGCAGGAATAAGAAGACAGCTGGCAGAACCAGTTCCATATCCCTGGGCACGGCTGCCTGTTGTAAGAGAGGGTTCAGGACGGTTTGATTCAGTTCTTCCAGGTCGACAAACGATCTAAGATAGAGCAGAGCGCAATCCGTTCCGGAAAGGCCTGAAAGCGATGGACTTGCAGGTCGGAGCTGTTTCCGAAGAATGACTGAATTTGCGCAATGGTTTGCTCCGGCTCGGCTGGCGCCTGCCGGTTTGCGGTATCCGGCTGGGGGCTGGTTTGCCCGTCGGGGTGGAGTTTGGATCAACTATTAGTATGTGCAAAATATCAAAACTTCATTACTTTTCTCGTATAAACGGATATTTTAGTTTGCAGGCTGGAGTTATGCAGTAATTTGCAATTGACAAAGATATAAAATAGAGTAAAATGTGAATTATAAAAATGTAAACGTTTAGATCATCTCGAGCGGGTAACATTATAGCAATGAGCGTGGTGAAAGAAAATGCACAAACCAACGATTGAAGATGTAGCAAAACTTGCCAAGGTATCGACAGCCACCGTATCCAGAGTTATCAACAAACAAGGCGGAGTAAAATCCAGCAAGGAGCAGCGTATTCTTGAGGTTATTGAAGAGTTAGCTTACATACCAAACGCTGTGGCTCGGAGTATGGTTCGGAAAATCACAAATACAATTGGCGTGATTATTCCTGATATTAACAACCCGTTCTTTCCGCTGGTCGTGTCCGGTATTGAGCAGCAAGCACGCAAGAAAGGCTACTTTACTATTCTTTGTAATACCAATGAATCACCGGAAATTGAAGAGGAACTGATTCAAATCCTTTTGGAACGAAGTGTCGATGGGCTAATTATCACGACTGCTAATGAATATGGCCACCAATTACAGCCCGTGATAGACCGGAGGATTCCAGTTGTTGCTGTCGACCGTCAAATAAGAAATTATGAAGTCGATACAGTTTTGGTCGGTAATATGGATGGTGCCTATCAAGCGACCAGACATTTGATTTTGCAAGGGCATAAGAAAATTGCAATTATTCGCGGCCCTCAAAATACGACGCCGGGATATGAGCGTTTCGTCGGCTATCGACGGGCTTTGGAAGATTATAATATTCCTCTGCTTGATGAATATGTGTTGGAAGGCGACTTCAAGGAGGAAAGCGGCTACTTGGATACCCAAAAACTGCACAGTCTGCAGGATCGCCCGACGGCGATATTTACAGCAAATAACTTGATGACACTGGGTTGCTTGAAAGCGCTTACGAAAATTGGCTGGGTGTTAGGGGAAGAGGTTAGTCTTATCGGTTTTGATGACCTTGACGTAGCAGAATTTGTGAATCCACAGTTAACTGTGGTATCCCGCCCGATGCGGCAGCTCGGTGAAGCGGCGTTTGATCTTTTATATGAGAAAATGACGCACCAAGGTGAATGGACTAAACGTCATTATGTGTTGTCACCCAAAATCAAAATTCGCCAATCATGTGTTCTGAGACCTTCAAAGACGATGGAATAGAGGAGGAAAATGATGATGAGAAAAGGTGGAATTCTGAACCCTGTATTAGCCAAATTATTAGCGGAAACTGGCCATACGGACTATTTGGTGGTTACGGATGCCGGCTTGCCAATTCCTGAAAATGTGAATACTCGGATTGATTTTGCATTGAAACCGGGTATTCCTGGCTTTTTGGAGTTGCTGGATACTGTTTTAAATGAACTAGTAGTAGAGAAAATCATCTTGGCCGAAGAGATCAAGACAGCTAGTCCTGAAATGCATGAAGAAATTTCAAAACGTTTTCAAAACATTCCTGTTGAATATGTCCCACATATTCAGTTTAAAGAAAACACCAAACGAGCACGGGGACTCATCCGAAGCGGGGAGTTTACGCCTTACGCTAACATTATCCTCCAAGCTGGTGTGGCCTATTAATCAAGCGGTTTAAGGAGGAATCACCCGTGAACACTGCCAGGCTTAAAATGGTCGGTATTGGTAAGACATTTCCTGGGGTCACGGCTTTAGACGGGGTCAATATTGAAGTGGGACAAGGGGAAATACTGGCTCTTCTCGGCGAAAATGGGGCTGGTAAGTCCACCCTAATGAAAATTCTTGTTGGAGTCTATCAACCTGATCAGGGAGAAATTTTTATAGACGGCCAAGAAGTCTCAATTGCTAATCCTCGTCAGGCTCAGGAACTGGGTATTAGCATCATCTACCAGGAGTTTAACTTGATACCGTATCTTAGCGTGGCAGAAAACGTCTTTCTGGGGAGAGAACCACGGGCTGCCAAAGGTGTCATGGATTGGCGGCGTTTATACGCTAAGACTGGGGAGTTGTTAGAGCAAGTGGGACTCAGCCAGATAGCGCCAAAAACTACAGTTAACGAACTTTCCATTGCAGAGCAACAGTTGGTTGAGATTGCCAAGGCTTTATCTTATGCCTCCAAAATCATTGTCATGGATGAACCTACGGCAGCGTTAAATGAGGAAGATACTCAGCGTTTAATCAACATCATGGTTGGGCTTAAACAGAAAGGTATGGCCATTATTTTCATCACTCACCGTCTGGAGGAAGTGGAAAGGGTGGCTGACCAAATCACAGTGTTGCGTGACGGCCGATTTATCGGGAGTGCAGCAGCCCGGGATATGTCCAAAGACGATATGATACGCATGATGGTGGGACGTGATATTAAAGACTTGTATCCAAAACGTAATACTAGATTGGGTAAAACTGTGCTGGAGGTCGAGCATTTAACGCTTAATAAAAAACTACATGACATTAGTTTTAATCTAGCTCAAGGGGAGATCTTGGGTATCGGTGGCTTGATGGGTTCGGGCAATGAAATCCTGGCCAAGGTGCTCTTTGGATTATACCCTCAAGCGAAAGGCATCATTAAAGTTGACGGCGGTCAACGACTACGTTCGATTCGAGATGCTATTGATGCCGGTGTGGCTTTAGTTACAGATGACCGCAAGGGATTGGGTCTGATCTTGTCGATGTCGGTGGCTGAAAATGTTTTGTTAGCTGCTTATCGGAGAATGGCCAAGCTGGGGGTGTTGGCGGCACGGACAAAGCAAGAGGAAATCGTCAAGCAATGGGTCGCGAAACTGCGCATCAAGGTCCAAAGCCCGGCTGTTGAGGTAGCAACACTCAGCGGTGGCAACCAGCAGAAAGTCGTCTTGGCTAAATGGTTGCATATGAATCCGAAAGTCTTGATCTTACATGAGCCTACACGGGGTATTGACGTGGGGGCAAAAGGCGAGATCTATCAATTGATGAAAGGTCTGACAGAAGAGGGTATCAGTATTATCCTAATCTCGTCAGAAATGCCTGAACTGTTGGGCATGAGCCACCGTATCTTGGTCATGAACGACGGCCGTGTAACCGCCGAACTTCCGATAGAAGAGGCGACGCAGGAAAAAATATTCATTCACGCCAGCGGGGGGAGGTAAGTTGAACATGGAAAGACCGGAAGGAATAAATAAGTTCAACCTGGTTGGGTTTATCAACAAATACAGGGTCTTTCTTATCTTACTGGTTACATGTTTGATTGCCAGTTTCTTGTCCGACGCCTTTTTCAGTGTTGCCAATTTGTTCAATGTCGCCCGGCAGGTGTCAATCACCGCTATTGTTGCGGCTGGGATGACTCTGGTCATCCTGATTGCAGGCATTGACTTGTCTGTGGGTTCTATTCTGGCTTTTACCGGTGCCATGGTTGCCGGAATGTTGACGGCCAAGATGACGCTCCCTTTTGCTATATTATTGGCTTTAGGGGTTGGGGCATTGATTGGGCTGGTTAACGGACTCATAGTCACGAAATTCGGGGTTCCAGCTTTTATTGTAACGCTGGCACTCATGACCATCGGTCGGGGTCTGACTTTAGTCTATACCAAGGGGTATCCGTTGGTTATAAGCAACCATTCGTTCCGGGCGATTGGGGGCGGGGAACTCCTCGGGATGCCGCTACCGATCGTTGTCATGCTGTTACTTTATGCGCTGATGTATTGGGTTCTGCGATATACAGCCTTTGGACGTTACGTTTATGCCATTGGCGGGAACGAAGAAGCTTCCCGGTTGTCTGGGATTCAGGTCGATCAGGTCAAGATTGCGGTTTATGGCATCTCAGGACTTCTGTCTGCGTTGTCTTCAATGATCTATACTTCACGTCTTATGTCGGCGCAGCCCACGGCTGGAACAGGATTGGAACTGGATGCGATAGCCGCTGTTATTATTGGTGGGACTAGTTTATCAGGTGGGAGAGGGGGGATCATTGGTACTCTGGTGGGGGCCTTGATTATGGGCGTACTGGATAACGTGCTGAATTTAATGAATGTTTCGCCATTCTATCAAAGTATCGCCAAAGGCCTCGTAATTCTCATTGCCGTAATCGTCGACGGGAAGTTCTTACAAATTAGGAACAAAAAGAAGTAATTGGGAGGAAAAACGGATGAAAAGAAAGTTGACCGCGATTCTAATTTCCTTACTTACCCTGAGCTTGGTTTTAGTTGGCTGTGGTGCCCAAAGCACTGACAACAAGAATGGCAGTACGGGTACAAAAAAGCTTAAAGTAGGCTTATCTCAGAATACTTTGAATAACCCATTTTTTGTTGCCGTAAAAGAGGGTGCTGAGGCTGAAGCCAAAGCGGCGGGTATTGATCTGGTTTTAACCGATGCGCAAAACAACCCTGCTACCCAATTATCCAATATTGAAAACTTAATTCAGCAAAAACCTGACGTCCTGATTATTGACCCAACCGACAGTGATGCCGTTGTGGAAGGTATTAAGAAGGCCAATGATGCCAAGATCCCTGTTTTCACGATTGACCGTCAAGCCAACGGCGGAAGTGTCCTTACTCACATCGGTTTTGATGCCATCAAATCCGGTAACATTGCCGGTGAGGCACTGGCGAAAGCCCTAAACGGAAAAGGTAAAGTTGTGGAAATCCAAGGGATTATGGGAACGAACGTAGCCCAAGACCGCAGCAAAGGCTTCAATCAAGCCATCTCCAAATACCCTGACATTAAAGTTGTTGCTCGGCAGACAGCCAATTTTGACCGTGGCCAAGCATTGAATGTCATGGAGAATATCCTGCAAGCGAACCCGGACATCGATGGTGTTTACGCAGCTAATGACGAAATGGCCATGGGTGTTCTCTCGGCGCTTGAGTCCGCTGGCAAATCTGGCAAGGTCAAATTAATCGGATGTGATGCAATTGACCCGGCCATTGCCGCGATCAAATCCGACAAGATGGCGGGTACTATCGCTGAACCTCCCTATTTCTTGGGTAAACAAGCCGTGCAAATTGCCGAAAAGATTGTCAAAGGTGAAAAGGTGGAGCAAAAAATTATTCTTGACTCTACGTTGGTGACGAAAGAAAATGTCGATAAGGTTAAAACGCGCGATTAGGAGTGGCAAAGTTGGGTCAAGGAATAGTTACCGTTGTCGGGAGCTACGTGACAGACTTGATGAGCCGGACTCCGCACATGCCTAGAGTTGGTGAAACCGTCCTCGGAGGCCCATTTAAAATGGGCCCCGGGGGAAAGGGTGGGAACCAGGCGGTGGCGGCGGCACGGCAAGGATCAATGGTCTATATGGTGAGTAAAGTTGGGGACGATGAATTTGGGGTTTATGCCCGCGCCAACTTTACCAAAGAGCACATCATAACTGAATACGTATTTGTAAACACTGAAGAATCAACGGGTGCGGCACTGATTGCAGTGGATGACAATGGGGATAATATGATTGTGGTAGCTTTGGGTGCGTGTGGGAAGCTTACAGCTTCAGAAGTAGCGCAAGCAAGTGGAGCTATTAGAATTTCTACTGTGGTGCTAGTGCAGTTGGAGACGAGCACTGAAGCCGTAGTACAAACCGTGGCTGCAGCCAAAAACTACGGTGTTCCCGTAATCCTTAATCCGGCGCCATATCACGAGTTCCCTCGAGAAATTCTTAAGGATATCACCTATATTACCCCGAATGAAACGGAGGCCTGTAGCCTGACCGGAGTGCAGGTTGATAATGAGGAGGATGCGCTACGGGCTGCCAAAATTATGTATGACATGGGTGTGCCCAATGTTTTAATCACTTTGGGCAAAAAAGGTTGCTATTTTTACAACGGAGGGGAAACGGGCCTGCTATATTCAGGCTTTGAGGTTCAGGCAGTCGATACTACCGGCGCTGGCGATGCTTTTAACGGCGGGCTGGCTTATGCTTTAGCCGCAGGGCAAGAACTCGATGATGCCATCGTTTACGCCAATGCGGTCGCTGCCCTGTCTGTGACCAAGGTAGGTACAGCTCCGGCAATGCCAACCAAGGAAGAGGTAGACGCGTTTCTCGTAGAACGAATGCGGTAAGTAAGAGGGAGTTGCCGCCCGGGAAATCCTGCGTATTTTAGGCGCTGTGGTTTTTGCTACCGGGCGGCTCAAATAATTGATAAGGAAGAGAAACAGCATGGACAAAGAGAAACTTGCCAAACTGATCGATCATACTTTATTAAAACCTAACACTTTAGATGAGCAGGTAGAGACTTTGTGCGCTGAAGCCAAGGAATATGGGTTTGCTTCCGTCTGCATCAATCCATCCTTTATTCCACTCGCTAAAAGTCGTCTAATTAATACGAAAGTTAAAGTCTGCACGGTGATTGGATTTCCGTTGGGCGCCAATACTACAAGAACCAAGCTGTTTGAGGCACAAGATGCCTTGACCATGGGGGCGGAAGAATTAGATTACGTGGTAAATATCGGCGATGTGCTGAATGGTCGTTTTGATTTGGTAAGAGCGGAGATGCAAAAATTCTCTCAACTTAAGCAAGATAGCACTAATATAACCATTAAAATCATCCTGGAAACTTGCTACCTCAATGAGGAACAAATTGTTATGCTCTGCGAATTGGCTAGGGAAACAGGCTTGGATTTCGTCAAGACTTCCACCGGTTTTGGCAGTGGTGGAGCAACCGTAGAGCATGTGGCGCTCATGCGCTCTACGGTGCGGCAGGAACTGGGGGTTAAGGCCTCAGGGGGTATCCGTTCTTACAATGATGCTAGCAAGATGATTGAAGCTGGAGCCTCGCGAATTGGGGCAAGCGCCAGTGTCGCCATCGTAAACGGTGCAATTTTACCGGATGCAGATCAATAAGAGTTGAGTTTACCTAATAATTAAAGCAGTTCAGTGGACTGCTTTTTGGGCATTTCACACAGAACCTACTCTATTTAAATCATCAATTGCTTTTTTCAGCTCAGTAATTCGTACATTTTGGACGTCAATAATACTTTGTAAATCTTGTTTGGCTTGGTCAAGGT
>JAJZPA010000123.1 GCA_021811425.1 Bacillota bacterium
GGTGAAAGAAATTGACGCAACGAACGATTATGGTGGTGGCCAACCGGCAGCGCACGGCAGATATTTTGCTGCAACAGTTGCGGGAGTTTATCGGAGATGACATCGTGTTGCAAAGCCGCTCCTTACAAAATGGGTTGGGTATCATTTCCGACCAGACGTTGGTTGTGGCCTCGACGCCGTTTGCGACAGCGAATCTGAATGAATGGCTGCCGCGGTCGACTGCTGTTGTCACCGCTGTCCGGACGATGCGCAAGGATAGTTGGGAGAACATCATGAAACTGCGCATGCGAACAGCGGCACTGGTGGTCAACGATGGTCAGGACACGGCTTTGGATTCCGTGGCACTGCTCAAGGATTTGGGTTTGGCTCATCTTAATCTGGTACCTTGTTATCCGGGTCTGACAGAAGTGCCGAATATTGCCATCGCCTTGACGCATGGGGAACCTCAGTTAGTTCCCAGTGGGGTTAAAAAGGTAATTGATATGGGAGACAGGGTGCTCGAGCCAACCACCTTGATTGAGGTGTTGACCCTGATCGGGCGCTTGGATCAGGAACATTATCAGCAAGTCCTTGAGTACACCGACCAGGTGATGCTGAGACCGGGAAACCGCCAATTGTTGCAGGGCTTTGTGGCGATGCGTCAGGATTTGGAAGGTGTTTTGGATGCGATTCCTGAAGGGATTCTCGTTGTGGATGCTAAAGGAAATTTTAGGCTGGCGAATCGGACCTGGGAAAAAATGATGGGCAAAAAAAGCTGGCAATTCGTGGGCAAGACACTGCACCAAATTGGTGATGAACTGCGCTTGGAGCGAAATTTATGGCCTGCTCCGGAGTCGGGGGCAGTGGCCGTCGACCTTTTGAACAGGCAAGTGATGCTCCAAGCGTTTGGCAGGGGCAAGAATCAGGGGATTGTTTATACGTGGCGCCGTATGGAGGAACGGATCAAATCGTCGAAAATGGCGGCGGGAGTTGAGGACTATCCGAAACAGGAATTACGGGCGAACGGGTTCAGGACGCGCTACACCTTTAAAGATATTGTGGGTGAAAGTAAGGTCCTGCGGGAAACGCTGGAACGGGCGAATCAGTTTGCCGGAACATCAGCTTCGATCGTCATTACCGGGGAAAGCGGAACGGGAAAGGAACTATTTGCTCAAGCCATTCACAATGCTTCTCCTCGCTCCCAGTTTCCCTTTGTGGCGATTAACTGTGCGGCAATTCCAGAAAGTTTACTGGAAAGTGAGCTTTTTGGGTATGAAGGAGGGTCATTTACCGGTGCGCTGCGGAGCGGCAGAGAAGGTTTGTTCGAACAGGCGCATATGGGAACCATCTTTCTCGATGAAATTGCCGAGTTACCGCTTAGCTTACAGTCGCGCCTTCTGCGTGTGTTGCAGGAAAAGGAAGTGATGCGGATTGGGGCCAACCGCGTCCGCCCGATCGATGTGCGGGTTATTTCGGCGAGCAATCAGAACTTGGAACAGGAGGTTAGGCGGGGGAAACTGCGTCCGGATCTCTATTACCGCCTGGCCGTGCTGCCGCTTTATATTCCGCCGTTGAGGGAGCGGACAGAAGACTTGGCTCTGCTTATCAGAAACTTCTTAGCTGATTTTCACGATCGGCGTGCATGGTCTCCGGCACTCCTAGCTAAGTTGCAGGCTTATCATTGGCCTGGAAATGTGCGGGAATTAAGAAATTGCGTGGAGTATCTTGTGACCACCGCCAAAGGCATTTTCCAAGCCGATGATCTTCCACCGACGCTGAAGCGTTTGAGGGACGATCAAAGCGCGAAGTTGCTTGAAGAGAATAAGGAGAGAAGCCTGGAAGCGACGCTTGAACCATTTCTGCTGCGGGCCTTGTCTGAGGAACACATGGGCCGCAGAAAACTGACGGAATTGGCCCAAAAGGCGGGATTTCAAGTGGGAGAAGGGCAGATGAGAGTTGCCCTGGAAAAACTTGCCGTTAAGGGACTTGTCTTAGTGAGACGTGGCCGCGCGGGAGTGGGTATTACGCAGGCGGGGTTGCGTGTTTTACGGGACAAAGCACTAGATAAAACAAAATTGGATGCTTAAATGGGAAAAATGGTTGACATTTATCCCATTTAAGCATATTTTTTGGTTTCTACATTTCCGCTCAGGCCTGTATTTAACCCGGTGGAACCCCAATCCCCTACATAATAGGATTGGCATAAACCTTGCATTACTACAGTGAGTATACTCTGAAAATTCGTGAATTAGGAGGTGAAGACCCATTGTAGAGTTGTCCTTCTAATAGCTGTCAGTGGGGTCTTATTGTGATTGAGGGAGGGGATTAATGTGGGGAAAACTACCGAGGAAGGTTCTTCCGGTCTTCAACAGTTGCAGAAATGGGTCACCGAAGGCGTGATCGACACCTGTATTGTTGCCATCGTTGATATGCAGGGACGTTTAATGGGTAAACGGATGCCTGCCCGGTTTTTCCTGGAACATGCAGCCCATGAGGGCTCGCACTTTTGCAATTATTTGCTCGGAACAGAAATGGATATGAGTACACCCGGAGGTTTTCACTTGATGAACTGGGAGCTGGGTTATGGAGACTGGGTGGCTGTTCCGGATTTCTCTACGCTGCGGGTGTTGCCGTGGCAGGAGAAAACGGCCTTGATCCTGGCGGACGCTGCGTTTCATGATGGTACCCCTGTTCCGGTCTCGCCCCGTCAGATTTTACAAGCCCAGTTGGCCAAAGCCGGGAAAATGGGCTACAAGGTTATGGCGGCTGCAGAGTTGGAACTGTATTTGATGAAAGATGACTATGAAACCGCCCATCGGAAACATTTTCATGACTTGGAGCCCTATGGCTGGTATATCGAAGACTATCACATTCTGCAGGCCTTTAAGGGAGAGTCTGTGTTTCGGCAGATGCGAAATGATCTGACGGCAGCCGGTGTTCCTATCGAAAGTACGAAAGGAGAAGCCGGCATCGGTCAGCATGAGATCAACATCCTCTACTCGGACGCTTTGGAAGCGGCGGATCGGGCTGTGGTCTTGAAACACGGCAGCAAAGAGATTGCCATGAAGCAAGGGTATTCGGTTACATTCATGGCCAAGCCGGACCATCGCTGGACCGGTTCCAGCGGACATCTGCATTTGAGTTTATGGGATGAAGCCGGAAACAGGAACCTTTTCTGGGGCGGGGGTGATCCGCACAACATGAGTGATACCATGCGCTGGTTTTTGGGCGGGCTGATGTCACAGGCGGCTGATTTGTCCGTGTTTTTTGCTCCGAATATAAATTCTTATAAACGGTATGCAGTGGCAAGTTGGGCTCCGGTTAACGTGGCCTGGGGAATGGATAATCGTACCTGCGGATTTCGCATCGTGGGAGGAGGTTCTTCCCTTAGGATCGAAGACCGACTTCCGGGGGCTGACATTAATGCTTATCTGGCCTTTGCTGCCGCAATCGGGGCGGGATTATACGGGATCGAGAAACGAATTGAACCCGGTCAGGAATTTCAGGGGAATGCGTATACGGCAAGCGGAGTTCCCAAGGTTCCCCGCTCGTTAAAGGAGGCGATGAAACGGCTGGAAAATAGTGAAGTGGCCCGGGAGATCTTCGGCGATGACGTGGTGCAACATTATATCAATGCGGCGCGAGTGGAACAAGAACTTTACGAGAGTGTGGTCACGTGCTGGGAGCGAGAGCGTTATTACGAACGGGGTTAGGACATGGGGGACGGTTCTTGGTGTTGCACTTGTTGTCGCAAAAACGGGAGTCAGGAGACAGCAACGATCTAGTACACGTGAAGGGGAGATGTTCGGATGCGGTTAAAAGATAAGGTTTGTTTTATTACAGGGGCGGGGAGCGGCATGGGTCGAACAGCCGCGATTCTGTTTGCCCGGCAAGGAGCGAAGGTGGCAGCGGTTGATCTGAACCCGGAGGGTTTAGAGGAGACTGTTCGGCTCGGTGCGGAGCAAGGGGGAAACATCTTGGCGCTTACTTGCGATATGACTCGAAAAGTCGAAGTGGCCAAAGCCGTGGCGGCAACGGTGGAACATTTTGGCAAGCTTAATGTGCTCTATAACAATGCAGGGATTATGATGGCAGAGGATCGATCCGTTGTGGATACCGAGGAGGCCGTGTGGGATAAGACCTTGGCTGTCAACGTCAAAGGAATTTATCTTGCCTGTAAGTATGCCATCCCTGAGATGCGCCGCTCGGGAGGGGGTTCCATTATTAATATTGCTTCATTTGTCGCTTTAGTGGGGTGTTCAGTACCTCAGGATGCTTATACGGCTTCTAAAGGTGCAGTGATTGCTCTGACTAAATCACTGGCTGTACAGTTCGGCCCGGAAGGGATACGTTCCAATGCCATCTGCCCCGGACCGATTGAAACACCGCTGATGACGGAATGGCTTTTAACGGACCCGGAGGCCAAGGCGGTGCGGCTGGCCCGCAATCCGTCAGGGCGTTTTGGCCGCACGGAGGATATTGTCAATCTGGGTATCTATCTCGCCTCGGATGAGTCGACCTGGACTAACGGCGCGGTGATGGTGGTGGATGGCGGCATCACGTCGAATTACTTCTAGGAGGTAAATGAACATGGTTACAGCCACCATCTGGTTTGTGGATTTGGCGTCAGGACGAATATGGAGCGAGGTTTTGGATGAGGCCACCTACCGGCGCTATCCGGGTGGAAGCGCCTTAGCGGTGTATTTGTTGTTGCAACACATGGCTCCGGGAGTCCAACCGCTGAGCCCGGAGAACGTGCTCGTGTTTGCAGTCAGTCCGCTGACGGGGTTGCCGATTTCCGGCCAAAGCCGGGTGATTATCAGTGCCCGTTCACCCTTAACAGGAGGGATTGGAGACAGCCAGGGGGGTGGGTTCTTTCCCGCTCAGATGCGAGCAGCCGGAGCCGATGCCTTGGTTTTTTTAGGCAAGGCAGCGGAGCCGGTGTATCTTAGTTTAGAGAATGGTCAGGCAAAACTGCATCGGGCTGAGCATCTGTGGGGTAAAAACACGGGTGAAGTTGAGGAACTGATTCGTGTAGAATTAGGTGACAGCAAGATTCAGGTGGCTCAGATCGGACCGGCCGGAGAACGGATGGTTCGCTATGCCGCGGTGATCAATAACTCCAATCGAGCTAACGGTCGTACGGGCATGGGTGCGGTGATGGGCAGCAAGAACCTCAAGGCTGTGGCAGTACGGGGAACCCAATACCCCAAGCCTCAGTTGGAAAAGGAATTCAAAGATTTGGTGAAACGGGGCCGTGCTTTGCTGGATGAAAACCAGGGTATGCAGTATTTTGGCAAATACGGTACAGCGGGACTCGTGGAGGTGCAAAATGCCAGAGGCGGTTTACCGACAAGGAACTGGTCCTCAGGGTATTTTGATTCCGCGTTGAATCTCAGTGGGGAAAAACTTTATGATACCTATCTTAAAGAACGGGACAGCTGCTATGCCTGCATGATTCGTTGCAAGCGGGTGGTGGATATTCCCAACCGGGTTGATTCCAGGTACGGGGGGCCGGAATATGAGACCATCGCCGCCTTTGGCTCCTACTGCGGGATTGATGATCTGGAGGCGGTTTCCGAAGCTTCGGCGCTTTGCAATGCCTATGGCTTGGATACTATTTCGACGGGAGCCACGATTGCCTGGGCCATGGATTGTGTCGAAAAAGGATTGTTAAAGGATGATGGGTTGGGACTGAAATTTGGGAACGCGGCGGCGATGCTGCAAACGATTGAACGGATTGCCGGAAGGGAAGGGATAGGAGATTTGCTGGCCGAGGGCAGCCGTTTGGCGGCACAGCGCTTAGGAGCCGAAGCCATGAAGCTGACTTCGGAGGTCAAAGGGAATGAACTGCCCGCGCACATGCCTCAGCTCAAGCGTTCTCTGGCTTTGATCTACGCGGTGAATCCGTTTGGTGCCGATCATGAGTCTTCAGAACATGACGGAGCCTTGTCAGCGGGTCCGGACACTCTGGAACGTCAGCATCTGTTGGAATTAGGTATCCAGGATACATTGCCTGCCCAGGATCTTTCTCCGGCCAAGGTGAAGTTTGCCTATTACACCCAGATGTTCTATTCCCTGCTGGATACCCTGGGACTTTGCCAGTTTGTGTGGGGTCCCTCCTGGCAACTCTACGGACCGGCTGACACACTGGAGTTGGTACGAGCAGCGACGGGTTGGGAAACATCCCTCTGGGAGCTTATGAGAGTGGGGGAACGCCGGTTAAATCTGTTACGGGCTTTCAACGCCCGGGAAGGGATAGGAAGAGAGGCAGATACTCTGCCGAAGAAGTTGTTTAAACCCTTGTTGGGAGGTGGGCCGACAGAGGGCCTTAAAATTGAACAGGAGGAATTTCAGCGCGCTCTGGAAGTGTATTATCAGATGGCAGGGTGGGACGTTTCGACGGGGTACCCAACCAAGGCCAAGTTGCAAGAGCTGGATTTAGGCTGGGTGGGTGAATTTACCGATCATTAGATAGAGGCCATGGCCATGGCCATGAAGCGTGACAGAAAAGGGGATGATGGTAGAAAAGCTTGAAAAGTAAGTTTGGGCCAAAGGATCGTCGGGGTTCAGGTTGATCAAGATACAAATGGAGGAAAAGGACAGTATGTGGTAGAGGGGTTGGTTTATTTTTGAGGGGGTGCGGATAATGACCAAGAGAACATCGCGGGAGGAACAACTGCAGCAAGATATGAAACGACTGCATGAGCTGGGATACAAGCAAGAGTTGGCGCGTTCCATGAGTGGATTTACCAATTTCGCTATTTCTTTTACGATCATCTCCGTTTTAGCTGGGACATTAACGCTTTTTGGGGTGGGTTTATCATCTTCCGGACCTTCTGCCGCTGCCTACGGTTGGCCGATTGTCAGCTTCTTTGCGATCATGGTTGCTGCGGCTATGGCGGAAATCGCCTCTGCCTATCCGACTGCGGGCGGACTTTATTATTGGGCCTCAAAGCTTGGTGGGGCAGGTTGGGGCTGGTTTACGGCCTGGTTTAACCTCATTGGCCAGGTGGCGGTGACGGCGGGTATCGATTATGGCCTGGCGATGTTTGTCGATGCCCTGCTCAATCAATTTATCCCAGCCATTCCTGCAGAAGGAAGTGGCGGCTCGATTGCAACTCTGATTATTTATGCCGTTATCCTCGTCACCCAGGCTTTTATCAACTCACGGGGAATTAATCTGGTGTCATTGCTGAATAACATCAGTGCCTGGTGGCATATTGCGGGTGTTGTGATCATTGTTGGCGCATTGCTCTTCTTTGCTCCCCATCATGAGAATCCTTGGAACTTTATGTATGCCACGAAGTTTACGGCCAGCGGCTTTCCTTATTGGTATGGCTTCCTCTTAGGGCTTCTGCTCGCGGCGTACACATTTACCGGGTATGATGCTTCGGCACACATCTCTGAGGAAACCGCGGGGGCAGAGTTGACTGCTCCTAAGGGTATTCTGATGTCAGTTGTGGTTTCTGCGATTGCCGGTTACCTACTTATTATTGGACTGTTAGTGGCTATGCCCGACATGAAAGACACCATGGGTTCTTCAAATGCGGTTCTTTACATTCTGACGACACGGCTGGGCGAGACCGTGGGTACACTGATGTTTCTCATTGCTATCGTGGCACAGTTTTTCTGTGGAACCGCCTCCATAACGTCCAACTCCCGGATGATTTTCGCGTTTGCCCGCGATGGAGGGATGCCCGGAGCGAAAACGTGGTATCGGCTCAGCGATCGTCACGTCCCTCTGAATGCCTTGCTTTTGTCGATCGTTTCCGCGTTCATCTTGGCCTTGCCGGCACTGTTCAGTACGGTGGTCTATACTGCAGTGACGTCTATAGCGGTGATCGGGCTTTACATTGCATATGTTACGCCTGTTTTTCTGAAATTGATTCATGCTGAACGGTTTAAGGTGGGTCCTTGGAATCTGGGTGTTTGGAGCAAACCGATCGGTTGGTTGGCTGTAGTATGGACGCTATTCGGCAGCATTTTATTCATTTTGCCGGTTTCTTATCCTATCACCGCCCAAAACTTTAACTTTACAGGGGTCGTGTTGCTGTTTGTCTGGATCTTGTTGATTCCCTGGTATTGGTTCAGTGTGCGGCATTGGTTTAAGGGTCCGCATTCAGCTTTTGATGATGCTAAAGATATTGACTACATTCCGACGAGTGCTCAGCCGGATCAGCACAGTATCTAGAGTTTCTTGACAACCGCGCGGCTTACCTCAAGACCGTGGATTATTGCAAGACGAGAGAGGTAGAAATCGTGAAACCATTGATTGGCATAACATGTACGAAGGTTTTTCTGAATCCGCCTTATCAAGGTGCCTTCGTACGGGATGAATATTACACCGGTATCGCCAAAGTCGGGGGTCTGCCTCTGATCATTCCTCTCGTGGAGGAAGAGGAGATTTGGCAAAGGATTATTGATCGGGTTGACGGGCTCATGTTCACGGGCGGTGCCGACATTCATCCGCATTTTTATGGGGAGGGGTTGCATCCTCAGACGGGGGAACTTTACCCTTTCCGGGATCGGATGGAACTCATGGCTGCACGGTATGCCATGGAGTTAGATAAGCCGATACTTGGAATTTGCCGGGGTTGCCAGCTGTTGAACGTGGCCAAAGGAGGAAGTCTGTACCAGGATATTAACGCTCAGCGTGAAGGCAGTTATCTCCATGCCCAGAACGCTCCCCGTGATGAAGGCACACATTATGTGAATATTGTCAAAGATAGCAGGCTTTATGATGTCTTTGACACGGACCGTATCTTTACGAACAGCTTTCATCACCAGGCGGTGAAAACTTTAGCCACGGGGTTGCGCCAAACGGCGCAGGCCGATGACGGGATCATCGAAGGGTTTGAAAGTACGGAGCACACGTTTCTCATGGGTGTGCAGTTTCACCCGGAGGGCATGTGGCATACGCATCCGGAAATGCTCAAGTTGGCACGCTACTTTGTGGATTACTTAGGCTCAACGGGAAGGAAGGAGTGAGTCGTGTTGAGTTGAGTTGATTTAGATTCAGTCCAAAAGCGAAAGCGAGCTGAACATGAAGTTCAGCTCGCTTTCGTCAGGTGGAACCTTTATAGCAGCCATTCATAATTGCGCCTGCCGTAAAGAATGCGGCGTATCGTAATATTTTAGTGCGGCCTGTGGTGACAGTTTATTGCCCATGTACGCTGTTCCTCAACTGTCTGGCAATTTCAAAAAAATCCTCACCTTCTGCACCGTTTGCTATTTCTTCCTCCGTCTCGGCAAGCTTTGCATACAGGTTTATGAGTGCCTGTTGTCG